>DAIDLB010000264.1 GCA_027449725.1 Chlamydiota bacterium | reverse complement strand
GAGTCCTGACTTATCCATAGCATAGCCGCTAAGCTCGGAAGGAATAAACACCCCGGAAACACCTGTATCGAGAACAACGGGATAGGATGATTGCAGGGCAGGCACTGTGCAGGAAAGGCTAATTGTGGCTGGTCCTCCTTTTAGTTTATTATGAAATCGTTCTACAGATAAATAAGAACCATGCACCTCGCCTTCAGCGGTATGAATCTTTACATCTTCCGCACCGATCCCTCGAAAATGATTTAAACGGTGTTCTTCGAACCAGGGATTCACGAAATGAGAACGAACTGCAGGATGTACGGACTCTGTCTCGCCGAAAACTGCAACGTCGTTGACAGTGGAGGCCGCTCTTTGAAAGCAGGAACTGGATCCTTGACTAAGTGATCGATGGAAATATACCCCATCTTTTTGAAGAAAATTAATTTGTCTTTCATCATTTTTATGATTTCTACGAGAATTAGACCTCTCTGGCGGGGAAAGCACCCACGAATCATTAGACACTGACATTCACAACTCCATTCAATAATTATTTGCATATAATTATACAGAAAAAACAGTAAAGCGCAAACATCAAAGAAAGACTACGAAAACAATAAACTTTAATATTTAATATTGAAGCCGTGCGTCGCGAGCTTCTGCAAGGCGTAGATCGCCTCTTTAGCGTCTTCACCAACAGCTTCGACTTTGATCCGGGCCCCTTTTTCTGCGGCCAGCATCAAAATGCCAAGGAGCGACTTGGCATTCACGACATAATTGCGATAGGAAAGATGGATCTGGCAGTTGAAGCTCGCGGCGCACTTGACGAGCTCTGTGGACGGCCGGGTATGAAGCCCCTTATCGTTTTGCACTACGAACTGGCCCTTTGCCTTTTTTTCCATACGCTGTACCTGCCTGCATCAGCGATACTTACTCCACATTTGATTTTATTGCAATTGCTTTTTTTACTTATGCAGAAGGGTTTCCATCTCTTTCACCAGGTTCCTGAATTTCCGCATCGCGGCATCCACCGGCTCTTTGTTCCTGAGGTCAACGCCTGCGATTTCGAGAAGCTCGAGCGGATAGCGGCTTCCTCCGGACGAGAGGAACTGCAGATAGCGATCCCTTGCTTCTGTTGATTCCGACGCCTTTTCGAAGAGCGCAAGCGAAGCGCTCAGCCCGGTCGCATACTGATAGACATAAAAATCGTAGTAAAAATGGGGAATCCGCGCCCATTCGTATCCGAGGCCGGGGTCAAGCACAAGCTCGTCGCCATAATATTGCCGGTTGAGCTCGAGATACGCTTCTTTCAAGAGTGTCGGTGTAAACGGCACCCCCTCTTCCGCCCAGCGGTGAAGGAGCAGCTCAAACTCAGCAAAGAGCGTCTGACGAAAAATCGTCGTCCGGATCGCCTCGATCTCATAGTTAATGAGAAAGGCCTTCTCCTCTTTTGATTTCGCCCTCTCTTTGAGAAGACCCAAGAGGAGCTGCTCATTGAACGTCGAGGCGACCTCCGCAACGAAGATCGGATAGTTGGCATAGACATAGGGCTGGTTTTTGCGGCTCAAAAGACTGTGCATGCTGTGGCCCGCTTCATGCGCCAGGGTCAAAACGTCATTGAGCGTCCCGTGATAGTTCATCAGGATATAGGGCATGCTGTCATAGCATCCGCTCGAATAGGCGCCGCTCCGCTTTTTCTCGTTTTCAAACGGATCGACCCACCTGTCTTGAAAAAGCCCCCGTTTCAAAGCATCCATATACTCATCTCCAAGAGGCTTGACCGATTCGACAACCAGTTCGCAAGCATCTTGAAAATTCCGCTCTGTCTGCACATCCGCCACAAGCGGAATATAAAGATCGTAGACATGCAGCTCGCTTACATTCAGCAATTTTTTCCTCAGGCGGAGATAGCTCTGCAGCGCATCGAGATTGCCATGGATCGAAGCGATCAGGTTGTCGTAGACCTTGGCGTCAATCCGCCTCGGGAAGAGGGCCGCCTCGCGGCAGTCCTTGAATTTTTTCGCCTTCGAGACAAACAGATGCGACTGCACAAGCCCCTGGAGCAGCTCGCAGATCGCATTCGCATGCCCTTCATAGACCTTATGGAGGTTTTCAAATGCCGTCTTCCGAAGCGTCCGATCCGGATCCTTCAAATAAAGAAGATAGGTTCCTGTCGTGAGCTCTCTCTCTTTGCCGCTTTGATCGACAGCCGGAGGAAAGGTCAAATCGGCGTTATTGAGAGCGCCAAAGGCCTTATAAGGCGTCTCAAGGGCCTTGCCGCTCAGGGCCAGGATCTCCTCCATCTCGGGAGGAAGCGTATGAGGGCGCATCCTTTCGAGCTTCGAGAGGTAGAAATGGTATGGCTTTAGGAATGGGTGGGAGAGAAGGGCCTGAAACTCCTCCCCGCTCATCGAAAGGAGCTCCGGCTCCACCCAGGAATACTCGACCTGAAAGTCATGGATGAGCGATGAGACCCTTCCAAAAGATTCTTTGGCTGCATCGTTGCCAAGGTCCTCGTCGAGCCGCAAATGGGCATACGTATGAAGCTTGGAAAGACGCCTCTCCAGACCGAAATACGCGTCGAGAAATTTGCGGACGGCCTCGGGAGAGTTCTTCAAATTCCCCCGGAAGGAGTGCAAATCCGGCCAGCGAGGCCCCTTCCCCTTCCCCACGACCCCCTCAAATTCTTTTTTCCAACGCTCTACGCTCGCGAAAAGAGCCTCAACATTCCACCTTTCTTTCTCCGGCACCGCCGCCCTGTTCCGCCCCATTATCCCCCCTGCAAATCGTTTAAAATAAAATCTATACAACGAAACTTTAGCAATTACCAAAAAGCACTGCTAAATTTTCTTGCAAAAAATTGTCTGACTTGAGTATAGTGCTAAGTAGCAAAATAATTCGACTCCGCTCTTTGGAGCAAC
>DAIDLB010000263.1 GCA_027449725.1 Chlamydiota bacterium | reverse complement strand
GCGACGGCCGGTGTTGGCTTGGGCCTTTATGGCGCTTCCTATGCAACGATTAAAGCATCTGAAGCGACAGGCATTGTAGCTAAAACGATGTATCAATCGGCTGCATTGGCATCCACTGCATTTGCTCTTGGATCCGCGCTCACCGGAATTATCGGCTAATTCATTTTTAAAAGAGCGCTTCTGAGAAGCGCTCTTTCTCTGATTCATTTCTTTTGCTAAACTCTTCACTCCTTTCTAACCGAGGTTTGAAAATGAGTGCGATCGCAAGGGAAAATTACGCCTTTCTTCAAAGTCATCCGGCATGTCCGAAACAGCAGCTGCAACTCGACGAGGCCGGCAGATTGTCGGTTATTGATGCCGTTGCTTCAGCGGCCATTCAGCCGGCGGTAGCCGCCGCTTGCTTTCGCGCCAGGGTGTGGGGGCATCTCATCCCTGAGTTGAAAAGCAGGGGACCGTCTTTCGATGCCGATTCTCTTCTGGCTGAAGTCAGGGAACTCCGTAAAGAAAATCCTTTCCCAAACCCCCGGTTCAAAGAATTGCTGGATGAAGTGCAGGCGATTTTAGAGGAAATCTCTCCTCCAAAAAGCGGAGCGGGAAAAAAGCTGATCATCCCCGCTGCCGCCCTCCTTGCGGCGGCCGCCTTGGTTTGGAACCACGGCGCGTTGTCCGAGCTCGAAGAAGAAACACTGCGCGCGGCCCTGCAGGCGGGACAGGACGCATCGCTTGCCTTCGGAATGCTGTGCGAGAGAATGGCCGTGCCGGCGGGACAGGTTGCGTCGCTTGCCTTGGGGATGCTGTGCGAGAGAATGGCCGTGGAGACGGAAGGGAGACGGGAAAAAGTTCTTTGGAGAATCGGCGCCGGCGCCGGATTTGCAGGATGCCTGGCCCCTTTCGTTAAAGACGAACCGATTATTATTTATATTTATAACTCTATAAACAGTTCTTTAAGTCAGTTAGGTTGTTCTATTTCCTCTTTTTTGTTATCCTATTTGCAGAATAGATAGGAGTTCGAAATGAGTTCTGTTTCAAAGCCGCAGGGGGCGGATTTAGCAAAAATAAATTATCAGTTTCTTCGGCAGGCTGACCCGAAGGCCGTTTTGAATGTAGATAGCGATGGTCAGCTCCATGCTTTGAAGAGTTCGAACTCGATTTTCCAGTCTTGGGTTTTTGGCTCTGCGGCGCCGAATGCAAAACGGGTGGAGCAGACAAAGATCAATGCCCGGGTATGGGGCCATCTCATTCCCCAGATTAAAGAATTGCAAGCAAAAGAAACCCTCTCTGTTCGCGATGCCGACGAGGTTCAGCAGATGCTTGGCGAATTGGAGCTAGTCCGGGAAGAAGTCGAGCGGTTTCGAAAAGAGTGCCCCGAATATGTAGAGCGGTTTGAAAAGCTCCTCAAGAAAATGGACAAACGGCTTCAGGAACAGGCCTGCCGTTATGTCGGTCAGACTCCCCCGAATGAAGATGAAAAGCGGATGGAAGAGATCCGCGACGAGCTGCACAAAATCAAAGAGCTTGTTGTAGAAGCAAAACAAACGGATGCAGAAGCTCCGGAGAAGCCGGCTCCTGCTGCAAAAGAAGAACAATCGGAATCGGTAGCGTCCCGGGTGGGTGCATTTTTCGATGCGGCCGCAGACATGGGTTCATCCGCATTTTCTACCGCGCTTTACGGAAGCGCGGGCGTAGCCTCGGGGGTTCTCCAAGCAGGCTTGTTTCCTCTCCGGGTCGCAAAAGGAACAGTTGGCATTCTCCTCGCTCCAAATCTGGTTCAAAGGGCTCTTGGGATCAGCAATTTCGAAAAAGGCTGGGAAGAGCTGATGAAATCGAGGGTCTGCATTCCCGACACTGTGGGTGGTAAGCGGGGCGTGGCTTATATGGGCCCTCTGGAAGTGGAAGAAGAGCTTCCCGAATTGCGGGGTGTTGTAGGTCTATTGGATGGGGCGCAGGGAGCGGTAGCTCATAATTTACCTGAAATGTTAGCAAATCGATTGCCGGATGATCTTCAAGACGATCCGGCCCCAATTCACATCGTGAGGCCGCGGGCTGTGATCACCACATCGCTTGAAGGAAAAACCTGGGAGCATAATCCTCTTTGGGGCCGCGTGAAGACCTGCGGAGCCGAGTGGGCTACGGGGAGCGCGAAAATGGCTTTCTGGGTGCTCGCCGCCACCTATTTACTCGGCTGGTACGGAAATGAACATGGCAAGTGCGCAGATGAGTGCGACTTGGCGAAGGGGCCGACGTTTTGGGGGGCGGTAAGCGATTCTGTCTATCTGAAGTTTTATGGCGAGAGGACAGATCGAAACGCGTGTGCAAATTTGCAAATGCTAAATCAGACGCGGCCGGAAGAAATCGCCAGGTCATACCAGAGCGTCTGGAAAAGAAACTATTGCGATGGCGTTCCGGAAGGGCTCACTGAGCAAATCTCCGAGAAACATCGCGTTTGCGATGGTTTGACAGAAACTTATGACAGTCAGCTTAAGAAATTAGAGAATGCCTATGCCCCAGAGTGGCGCGCTAGTGGGTGTGATGATTTCAATTTCAAACAACTCGAAGAAGAGTATGAGAGTCGCTGTTACGATCTAAAAGCTGGCCAGGAAGCTCGATCAAAATTATTGAACGAAGCGTTTGAGGGAGTATGGCGAAGGAACGCCTGCGATGACTTGCCGCCAATTCCTGTTCAAGACGCTGTAAAATGTCAGACTCTTCTAACGCAAGAGAAGGAAGCGTTATTGAAATTGCAACGCACTGTTGCAGAGGGTTGGGAGAAGAATTATTGTGAAGATCCGGAGCCAAAACCCATGAGCGATCTTTGGTCGGATATGATGAAAAATCCGTGGAAGTATCCGATGAACTTTGCCAAAACCGTCGATGAGTGGGGATCTGCTGCGGGGGATAAACTGTCCAACCTGAAAGGGCCCGGGAAGGTCGTTTTGAGAGGACTCGTAAAGATTGGTCAGACGCTGAATGAAAATCATACCAGGACCTTCCATGGGATGGAATACATCGCTTTTGCCGGGATCGCCGGAAGCAGTATTTTGAACATGAGAAAGACAAAAAGCTATGTCGGGTGGCTCGCTTCGGCCACAACAGCGGCTGCGGCTTTCGCCGCGATGTGCGCCCTCGATCCGCTCAACGACCAGGCAGTTGCCCTATACTACGATCTCACGGGTCGCGTAGTCAATATGACTGAGGCTCTTTTAGCCTAACACCCTTTAGCTGCAGATTGTCAGTCAATGACTTGTGAAAATTAATCGCTCCGGCGATTAATTTTGTCGATTTATAATCGCTGGGGCGAATTTCCCAAGACGCCCCCTAAATTCCACTGCCGAAACCCTCTAATATCTCTCAATCAGTCCTTTGAGCTGCTCGAGCAGCTGCAGGGCCTGGTTTTTTTCTGCCGACGTCAATTTACATTGCGTATGGCGGAACATCTCTTTAGCCCTCTTTAAAAAGGCCAGGCCGTGACCGCCGAAGTGGGGCAGCCTTTTGTCTTCTTCGTCGAGAGGGAACTCGTGGCGGATGAGCTTGAGGATTTCCTGCTTCGGCTGACCTGCGTAGCTTCTTACGATCTCCAGCTTTTTCTCAAGCTCGCCATTTCGCGAAGCGAGTGAATAGACTGCTTGGCGCGGCATCTGGTCGATCTTGGCATGCAGGGGCTGCGGCGTCACCGTATAGAATTCATAGTATTGGAGAAAATTGTAGGGCGTCTGCCTGTTGCCGTAGATGGTGTAAAGCCAGGTCGTGAAGGCGCCGTCGCGATATTTTTTTAAGATCTCTTGCGCTTTTTTGATCCGCTCGCCATGCAAAATGACCGCTTGGTTCGTGATCGCCTTCACTTCAGAGGTGATCGCGGAGAGCGCCTTCAGGTCCGATTCGATGCTGTCGTCTTCGTTATGGCGGTGCGCCTGGAGGATTGTCTGCAGCTCGCTTTTTTCCTGGTCGCTGAGCGGTGTGACGCGAAAGACGCCGGAGAAGCTCGAAAGCTCGCCGTTGCTCGCCCTCTCGACGAGAGCGGTCATCTTGGCTTGCGGGGTTTCTTTGGATTTAAAACGGAGATTGAGGAGATCGTTGAATTTGGACATTTAAATCCTCTGTAAAATTTCTTTCGTCAGTGCGCAGTAATCGAGTGCCGCGCGGCTCTTCGGCGCCGTCTCGAAGATTGGCTTGCCGTAGATCGTCGCTTCAGAAACAGCGATATCTCGCCGCACTTTTGCTTGCAAGAGTTTTCCCGGAAATGTTTGTTCGGTGACCGACAAAAACGCATCGTTGCTTCTTCCTCGCGGATTCCAAAACGAGAGGGCGACGCCGAGCACTTTGAGGCCGTGCCTCTCTGAGATGTTGTTGATGAAAAGCGAGAGGCGCTGCAGCCCTTTGACGCTGTAAAATTCGGGCGTAGCGCAGACGAGCGAATAGTGCGCTGCGATGAGCGACGACTCGGTCAGCCAGCATAAAGAGGGCGGTGTGTCGATCAGGATGAAATCGTAGTTGAGCGGGCGCAAGATCTCTTTTAGCCGCTCATGCGAATAGCGGTCGGCCGCAAGCGATCCCGATACTTCTACCCGCTCGAGCCAGGTGTCGGCGGGGATGATGTCCATCCCTTCGATGCAGCTGGGGAGGATCACCTCTTCGATTGCCTTTTCCCCCTGCAAAACAGGCGCCATGCTGTCTTGCTCGTCGGGATCGAATCCAAGTCCCGTCGAGAGGTTTGCCTGTGCGTCGAAATCGATGAGAAGCACCCGTTTTTGGTGGTGCTTGCAGAGCGAAGCGCCGATATGGAGAGAGGTGGACGTCTTCGCGGTTCCGCCTTTAAAACTGCTCACCGCGATGATTTTCATTTTACCTCTGCTTCCGTGTTTAGGGAGTAGGGAGACATCAGCGATCTGGTGTCCCTTTCTTCAATGACTTTAGCAAGAAATGCGGAAATGTCAATCTCTCCATGAACCACGTTGTCGCGCGTTCTCAGCGCTGCGCTGCCGCTCTCGACTTCCTTGTCACCGACGGTGAGCATGTAGTTTGTTTTGAGCAGCTGCGCCGTGCGCACTTTTTTTCCGACCGATTCGTTTGAAGCGTCGACGTCGACGACAAAGTTATGGGCGCGAAGCCGCTTGGCAAGCGCGTGGGCATAGTCCGCATGCCGATCTGCGACCGTCAGAATCCGGATCTGATAGGGGCTGAGCCAAAACGGGAACTTGGCGGAAAAATGTTCAATGAGGATGCCAAAAAAGCGTTCGATCGAGCCGAAAAGGGCGCGATGGAGCATGACGGGGCGTTTATGTCCCGCGTCGCTGTCGACATACTCGAGAGCGAATTTTTGCGGGAGCGACATGTCGAGCTGCACGGTTCCGCACTGCCAGTTTCTTCCCAACGCATCGCGGATATGGATATCGATCTTCGGCCCGTAAAACGCGCCGTCGCCTTCATTGATCCGGTAAGAGTGGCCCCAGTCGTCGAGCGCTCCCTTCAAGCCGTCTGTCGCCACCGCCCAATCTTCGTCGGTGCCGATTGATTTTTCCGGACGTGTTGAAAGCTCGAGCCGGTACGGCAGACCGAACGTCATGTAAATCTTGTCTGTGAGGAGGAGGATGTTGTTGATCTCTGCGCGGATTTGCTCGGGGCGCATGAAGAGGTGGGCGTCATCCTGGTGGAAGCTCCGGACGCGGAAGAGGCCGTTGAGAGCGCCGGACGCTTCGAAGCGATGCACATGGCCGATCTCGGCGATCCGGAGCGGCAGTTCGCGGTAGCTGTGGATGGCGCTGCTGTAAAAGAGCATACAGCCCGGACAGTTCATCGGCTTGATCGCAAATTCGTGCTTTTCGATCTCCGAGGTATACATGTTTTCGCGGTAGTGCGACCAGTGTCCCGAGCGCTCCCAAAGCTCCTTGCTCATCATGAGTGGCGTCTTGATCTCGACATATCCCGCTTCGCTTTGCAGCGCGCGGAGAAATTCGAGCAGCCGATTCCAGATGATCAGGCCGCGCGGATGGATGAACGGCATGCCGGGCGCTTCTTCCCGAAAGGAAAAGAGATCGAGCATCGGCCCGAGAATTTTGTGGTCGCGCTTTTTCGCTTCTTCGAGAAATTGCAGATACTCTTTGAGCCGTTTTTTGTCAGGAAAGGAGATCCCGTAGATGCGGGTGAGCATCTCCCTCTCGGAGTCGCCTCGCCAGTAAGCGCCCGATGTTTTAAGGACTTTAAACGCCTTGATCTTGTTCAGCGACGCGAGATGCGGCCCGCGGCAGAGGTCGAAAAATTCCCCTTGCCTATACGCAGAAATCGGCGTCTCGTTAAACCCTTCGATCAGTTCGCATTTGTATTGGTTTTGTCCGAAAGCTTCTTTCGCTTCCTCTTTCGAGCTGAACTCGAACCGCTCGGTCTTCAAATTTTCGCTTAAGACTTTTTCGATCTCCTGCTCGATTTTTTCAAAATCCTGATCGGAGATCTCGAGATTGGCGAAGTCGTAATAAAAGCCGTTTTCGATGGGCGGACCGATCGTCGGCTTGGCCTTGGGCCAAAGGCGGAGGATTGCTTGGGCGAGGACGTGTGCCGAGGTGTGCCAAAAAACTTCTTTGCCTTTCGGGTCGTCGAAGTTTAAGAAGAGGACCTCGTCTCCCTCTTTCAGAGACGTCCACTGATCGCGGAGAGCCCCGTTGATCGTGGCTGCGACGGCCTGGTCGGGAGCTGTCAAATGCGCCTTTTCGGCCGCGTCTCGGACTGTGCTCCCATCGGGAAGCTCTACACTTGCACCATTTACAATGATTTTCATAACGCCCATGATATAAGGAAAGGCATCAGTTTACAAAAAATGCTTCTAAAGAGAAACAGAAAATCGCTGTGAAGAAAAATTTGATTCGACTACTTAAGGCGGGATGCAGGTCTTTTTCTGCTTCTCGGTTTGGATGAGGCTCGTCTTTGCTTTCCGGTTCTGGAAACGGTTTTTCCTGTTTTATACAAAAGGTCTGGACACACATCAATCCCATTCGGCCAGCAGATTGAGAATCCATCGCATTCAACAAGTTTGAAGTAGTCGATATTTTTCAGGTCTTCGAACAAATTTTTCGCGTCTTTGAGCATTGCAGCCAGGTCTACAATCTTGGTGACTCCATTATCAAACCGAATTCTCAGTTTGTAGTCGCTTTCATAGCTGACCTTCTTAACTCTGCGAATCATAACTAGTCCTTTAGAGGGTCTATCTTTTTAAAGCCCTTGCCACTGGTTAACGTTTTCCAGTTGGCTTCCAAATCCTTCTTATAGATGCCAGCCCAGGCACTAAGGGGTGTAGTCACGAGGAGGTTCAGTCGATTTTCGGGTTCTTTTGAGCCGATTTTCGATTCTTTTTGCGGGGGTAATATCGGCAGAAGTATATAACCCCCG
>DAIDLB010000262.1 GCA_027449725.1 Chlamydiota bacterium | reverse complement strand
AAGGAGTTCCAAGAGGGCGCGTCCCCTTGGCCGGCGGAGCCAATTATTTAATTATTTTTAATACTTACAAAATAGTTGAAAACAATATATAATAGTTAAGCAATCAACGGTTATATATGGTGAAAATAATAGAACCACCTGCTTTTGCCTTAACGATTAGCGTACAAGAAAAAACTATCAAAGACTTGGCTAACTTTACTAATTATGCGATAACCCCAAGAAGTTTTGAGCTGTATGTTGGCAAAGATCACCATATTTACTCGGAATCATTGATTGAGACCGGTCTGCCTGATCAGATGGCCCAATTGTTCAAACGCACATTCGATGAGGCTAATTTCAATACTCGCGAAAAAGAGAATAAACGCATTATTCAGCTCGCTCGAAATGCCTTTATTGAAATTTTAGGGGAAGCGGCTCACGATCCGGATGCGGCAAAATATTTGGCGGAATTACAAAATCAGCTGGAATTTGCTCCCGAATCGCAGACCAAGACATCGCTTCTCGAGTGGATTCAGGAAATACGGCAGCAGTGGAAGCTCAATCCAAAGACACCCAGCCTCGTGTATAGAAAACTTCATGGAAATCCAAAACTACCGGACCATCCTGAGATTGCTCAGGTCGCAAGAGACGGTTTTACCAAGCTTAAAAAAGAACACACAGCACACCAAGCGCTAGCCATCGCAGCCACCCCCTTTTTGACCTTTCCAGGCAATCTCGAAATGATGATCCAGAAGAGCAATGATTTGCAGGCCGCGGCACGCGAGGTAGCCAATTTTTATCAGGCCGTCAAACAACTCGACCAGCTCGCTCCCGCTATTTCTCAAGAAAATAAATCTCTGATCCAAAACTGTCTTAAAATCTATGCGCTGAACGCTGAGAAAGTCGTTCGAAGATACAGGGGAGGAGAAGTCGCGCTAAAAGCTGTTTTTGGCGAGCGAAAGAGACCTAGCGAAGAGATTTCTCCACCGCAATCCGCGCCTCTTCGCCGTTGAGATCCCACACCTCTCCGGATGAAACGGGACGAAAGTTCACTTCGAGGGCCAGCACTTCTTTGCAGATCGCGTCGCGATGTCGCTCAAAAGCCTCTTTGACGCGGGGTGTCGTCTCAAACACAATCCGAATCCGATCGGTTACCTCAAAACCTAGGTCGCGCCGCATCGTATTCACCTTATTTACAATCTCGCGGGCCAACCCTTCCAAGAGAAGATCTTCATTCAACGCGGTGTCAAGTGCTACCGTTAAATCCCCTTCAACGCCTGCGGCGAGACCTTCTTTGACCTTTCGCTCAATATGGACGTCTTCTGCAGTCACATCGACCGTTTGCCCTTCCAATTCGATGGAGACAGAGCACCCGTCATAGAGGCTCTGGATCTGCTTCCGCTCGAAAGCCTGGATCTTCTTTTGCGCCAAAGGCATCAGCTTGCCGATCTTTTTCCCCAAGACGGGAAAGTTGGGCTTGGCCACCCACTGGACAAAAGCTCCTTCGTTGCTGTGTAGTTCGATCTCTTTGACATTGAGCTCGTCGGCAATGAGTTCCCGCTGCTTTTTGAGCGCCCCCAAGAGCGCCTCGTTTGCGGTGATGAGGTGGGCTTTAGCCAAGGGTTGGCGCACTTTTAGTTTGTACTCTTTGCGCAGCGAATGGCCGAGACTGACTGCCTTTTGCGCCGCATCGACTTCGCTCTCCAGTTCAAGGTCGCGGAGCGCATGGTTGCAAACAGGGTAGTCGGCGAGATGGACTGACGCCGGCATCGTTTCGGACCGAAGCTCGCGGTAGATCGTCTCAGCGCAAAAAGGGATGAAAGGAGCAGCGCATTTGACAAATGTAAGAAGAACGGTATAGAGCGTGGCAAAGGCGTCCCTGCGGTCCCCGGAATCCTCGTCTGCCCAAAAGCGGGAGCGGCAGCGGCGGATATACCAGTTCGTCAATTGCTCGACAAACCCGGCCAGGGGTTCCACAGCCACATTCAACTGATAGGCGTCTAGAGCGCCCTCGACATTCTGCACCATCTTTTGCGTCAAAGAAAGGATCCATCGGTCGATCAAGGCCGCAGGCGGCTTTTCAATCTCTTTGGGTTCCCATCGATAGATATTTGCATACGTTGAGAGAAAGACAAAGGAGTTCCAAAGAGGGATCAGCACCTGGCGGAGCACCTGTTCGACCCCTTTCTCAGAAAAGCGCAAATCATCGGCACGCACAGCGGGACTCTGAAGCATGTAAAAGCGGACTGCATCGGCTCCGTGCTTCCGGATCACCTCTTCCGGGTCGGGGTAGTTGCGGAGCCGTTTGGACATCTTATTGCCGTCTTCGGCCAGGATGATGCCGTTCACAATCACATTCTTGAAGGCCGGGCGGTCAAAAAGAGCCGTAGCCAATACATGGAGCGTGTAAAACCAGCCGCGGGTCTGATCGAGCCCCTCTGCGATGAAATCAGCGGGAAATCCTAGTTCCGTCGCTTGCTTCCTCTCAAAAGGATAGTGGTTTTGGGCATAGGGCATCGAACCCGATTCAAACCAGCAGTCGAAAACTTCGGGGATTCTTCGATAGAGGCTCCCCTTTTCTTCAAATACAAGATCATCAATATGATGACGGTGAAGATCGTGGATTTTTGTTCCCGTCAACGCTTCCAATTCGGCGATCGAGCCGACCGCTTTGCAATCGCCCTGTTCGTTTCGCCAAATCGGGATCGGAGTGCCCCAATAGCGGTTGCGGCTGATCGCCCAATCGCGGGCGTTGTCCAGCCACTTGCCAAACCGGCCGTCTTTGATATGCTCGGGCACCCAGGTGATTTCCTGATTGGTTTCGACGAGACGGTCTTTGATTTTTTCGACGGCGACAAACCAAGTCTTTACGGCCTTGTACATCAGTGGAGTATCGGAGCGCCAGCAGAAGGGGTAGCGGTGGCGGATCGTCGCCTGATGGAAGATAGAGCCCTGCCTCTTCAGGTCGCGGATGATCTCTTTGTCCGCATCTTTGACCAGGATACCGGCATAAGGGGCCACTTCCGCTGTAAAGCGGCCGTTGGCGTCGATTGGGCAAACGAGTTCGATCTGCGCCTTTTTGCATGCGAAAAAGTCCGACTCGCCAAATCCGGGAGCCGCATGGACAATCCCCGTTCCGTTTTCGACGGTAACAAAGTCATCGAGGATGATCCGGAAAGAGCCTTCCTGTCCCTTAAAAAAGGGAAAGAGCGGTTCATATCTGCGCCCTTCCAGCTTCACTCCGGAAAACCGCTCTACAATCTCCACCTCTTCCTTGAAATTGGCAGACAGCCTTTCTTCGGCCAAAATGTAGCGGTTTCCGTCCTTGAGAACTTTGACATACTGAATCTCAGGACCGGCGATCAGGGCCAAGTTGGACGGGAGGGTCCAAGGAGTCGTCGTCCAGGCCAAAAACCACGTGTCGGGTTCATCGAGAGCCCGAAACTGCACGGTCACGGAAGGATCGTCCACATCTTTATAGTTGAGATTTGCCTCGAAGTTGGAAATAGGCGTTCCAAGCTTGGCGGAAAAGGGCATGACTTTGAAGCCCTCATAGACGAGTCCCTTGTCGAACAGCTGCTGGAAGACCCACCAGACCGACTCCATGAACGGCAAATCCATCGTCCGGTAGACGTCGTCAAAATCAACCCAGCGGCCCATTCGGTCGACGGTCTTCTTCCATTCGCCCGTATACCGAAGAACGATCTTGCGGCACTCTTCGTTGAACTTGGCGATGCCAAACGCCTCGATTTCTTTGGCCCCGGAGAGTTCTTTCGCCTTTTCAATCTCGTTTTCAATCGGCAGACCGTGGCAGTCCCAGCCAAAGCGCCTGGGGACCTGAAAGCCCTTCATCGTCTTATAGCGCGGGATGACGTCCTTGATCGTCCCGGCCAAGAGGTGGCCGTAGTGGGGCAATCCGGTGGCAAAAGGCGGCCCATCGTAGAAGGTAAATGATTTTTTACCCTCGGAGAGGCGCAGGGAGGTCTGGAAAGCGTCAACGGTCTCCCAGTGCTGCAAAACTTCTTCCTCCATCTTTGGAAAGTTCAGGTGCTCGGGAAAATCCGTCATCGCTGTCGGCCGCGCGGACATTGCTTGCTGCGAA
>DAIDLB010000261.1 GCA_027449725.1 Chlamydiota bacterium | reverse complement strand
TACAGCTTCTTAGGAGCGGGGCCCTAACAATAGATAAAAAGTGTTTCCACGATTCGCGGAGTGTGATAGCCTCTTGTCTCGTTTTACATACGACATGATAGCAGCGCAACTCACAGACCTCGATAAACCGGCCGCGAAGGCGCTCTGCCTTCAGTTCATCTTGCATGAATATGCGAGGGCGCTCGAGATCGCCTCCACGTTTTCGGGATGCAAGAGCCGCGAGCTTATGCACGGCCTCAACCAGCTGTATCCCGACCTGACCGAGGGGATGCCTGTGATGAAGCTTGGCATTCTCCGCAAGCTTTGCTTTTATTGCGAAGCCCTGTTAGAAACCTCTCAAAAGGGAGAAGAGCTGCTCAATGTCCTCGATGATCTGCAACTCGCGGCAGCCAAGGAGCGGCGGAGCCACTTACCCTCTGGATGTATTTTTGAAAAGCTCTGCGCTTTTTTCCCGCTTTTGGCAGATCACTTTGCAGATTGCAAGGAGAGTGAAGTGCCTCTTTTTTCCCTCCTGGAGCTGCGCAGGTCTCTCAACCGGTTTCTGGGGAGCGGCACTGTCGAGTCGCTCTTTCAAAGGCTGTTCGACACTCCGGACGATCTGCAGGCGGCGCTGGCGCTTGGATTTGCGAAGAGGGGCTTTGAAGGGTTTTGCAGGCAGCATGCGGATCTCTTCGAGGGGCTGGCATGGGAACCCTTGACCAAGAAGTTTTAGAGCTCATCCGAGCGGTGCAAAACCTGGCTCCTGAAGAAGAGCCGTTTTTCGCGACTGCCGAAGACTGCAACTATTTCCGCTCCATCTACCGCGCGCTGCCGCTGCCGTCTCCGCAGCCGCAAGTGGTTGTCGAGATGAAGCTGGCGCCGAAACCCGTCAAGAGAGAAACGCCTCCTCCTCCGCCTCTTGTCCCTGTGGTGGAAAAAACTGTTGCCGCGCCTCGCGCTCCGGATTCTTTTGACGACCTCCGCCACTTGTTTGGAAAGATTGCACCGCAGATCCGGATCGTGGATAACATTCCGTCCGATGGGGCGGCTAAGATGGTCTCCGAGAGGTGGAAGACGAGAAACCTGGCGGCGCCGATTTCGCTCCTCTTCTATCAGGAGCCTCCGCAGCACCGTCTTCTTCTGGAGCATTTAGCTGAGGCATTGGATGTAGTCTTTGGAAATGCGCGGCTGATCCAATGCGCTTCGATCGAGAAGGAAAAGCAATGGGACGCCTTTCTCTCCGTCCCTGGGCTAAAGACGGTGATCATCTGCGACGCGGCGCTCTGGCAGCTTCCAAACCTGCTCCAGTTCTACCGCGAAGTGCCGAGCCATTCAGAGCGCTTTTTGCAAAATACGCCTGTCTTTTTGCTTCCCGACCTTTCTTTGTATCTGAAAGATCCACTCCTCAAACGATCCCTTTGGAAAGCGCTCTGTCAAAAAATCGGGTAGCCGAGATCGGCAATCCATCGCGCTGAGCTGTAAACTCACCAACTCATTTTTTAATGGAAATTCGCATGCGCAAATTCATGGTTCTTACTCACTTGACGCTTCTTGCCGCCACGGCCTCTCTCTCTGCATGTCCTGAAGATTGTCTACCGCATGTGGAGTTTCAACTTGGGCAGGAAATCAATCAGCCCTCCTATGATGAAATCATGGATCTTCTCGAAAAGATCGAATCCAGAGAGATCGAAGAAATCGCCACCGCCGGAGACTTAGAGAGGATCAATCTACTGATTGCTTTTTTAGCAAAAGAAGGGACGCTTGATGCCGATGCATTCGCTCTTGAATGCGATATCGCAGCGCTTCTGGATGGAGGAGAGCATTACTGCGAATACGCTTTCGCAGTTGAACCGGGCGACTACATGACTGTTCCCGCAATTGTTGGCGAGAACGGGGAAATTGTTTTCTGCAAGGGCTGGGCGTCGAAGCAATGGCATCAAACCAAAAAGTTTGTCAAAAAGCACAAAAAGGCGATCATCATTGGCGCCGTCATTCTCGTGGCAGCCACGGTCGTTGTTATAGCCATAACTGCTTCTTCAGCTACAGCCATAACGACAGGCGCCGCTGCTGCTGCGGCCGCCGCAAGTGAAGCGGCCTCTTCTGAACCTACGCCGGTTTTAAAATCCGCCCTGAACGAACAGATCGCATCTTTTAAGGAGACCCTCGCCCAGGAACAGTTTTTTCAGGAGTACGACTCTCCCGCCCAAGGACTTTCACTTGAAGAAAACGGAAGAACTCTCGGCTCTCTTTTTGCCCATGAGAGTTTTAAGCATCTTGATAAGGCCGTTTTTCCCCATTTCGGGCATCAGGAGATCGACCGCACATTTTCTACAGACTATGCATCGCTGTATACGGTCCCCTCCGGCAATGTCGATTTCAACACCCTCGCTTTTCAAATGCGGGGGGAAAAGGCCCTGACATCCGGGTGCTTGAACCAAGCGGTGGAAGATTTGAGCCGGGCCATCGAACTCGATCCGGCGAATCCCCTTCCCCGGCTTGAAAGAGGCGTCGCCCATTTTGGCTTGGGGGAATATGAGCGATCGATAGAGGACTACCGCGAATACGCCGCGCAAACGCAAAAAGCGCCTCCCCTTTCCGTCGCCGACTTCACCCTCGGCTTTGCCAAGGGGCTTCCCAAAGGGATCTATGAATCGGGCCAGCGGTTCCCGCTGGCGAT
>DAIDLB010000260.1 GCA_027449725.1 Chlamydiota bacterium | reverse complement strand
CCGACGGAAGCGGAGCTTTTCCTTGCCGCCCTCGCCCCCTCGTCTGCCAGACCCCTGACCGAACTCGTCCCCTGCAAAATTGCAAAAGAACCGCTCACGCCCATCGGGAAGGCTTATCTCCGCCAGATGCTTCTCGACAGTCTGATCGGCCCCCACGACCGCCTGATCCCCGCCGAATTCCTCCCTCCGTCTCCCCTCAACTCCCTCCTGAAGCTCTCGAAGAAAAAACTGATCCTCCTGATCGATCTTCTTTCCATGCACGACGTCGCCTCCGAAGTGAAGCAAATTGTCGAGACAAAAATCCTGAAGAAACTCTACTGTTTCCTCACAGAGGAACAGAAGAAGATCCTCAAGCACGCGGCGGCGAAGCCGGAGCCCTTTTCCCTGCCAAAGATCGGTCTGGACAGATGGGACGGGACCGAAGAAGCCCTTCGCCATGTGCTCCACCGGAGGGGCTTAAGCCGGCTCGGAATCGCCCTTTCAGGCCAAACTCCCGCCCTGATCTGGTACGTATGCCACCAGCTCGATATCGGAAGGGGCAATGCGCTCTTCAAAATGAGTACAAAAGAAGCTGTGCCCACCGTCATCGAAGCGGCGGCGGCCCAAGTCGAAGAACTGTTGGAAAACGAATCATGGTAAAGTTGTTTTCTCTCATTAACAGCAAGAAAGTGGCGCTCGCCCCCGGACAAAAGATCGTCTCGGCAGAGGATTACAGCGAGCTCCAAAATGCCTCCGAGATCTTAAAGACCGTTCGAATGGAAGCGCTCGAGTTCAAGCAGTCGGTTGCCTCCGAGTGCGAAACTCTCAAAGAAGAGGCCTTCCGGGAAGGCTTTCAAGAGGGGCTCAAATCGCTGAACGAACATATCCTGGCCCTCGATAAAGAACTCAATGCGATTCGAGAAGACGTCCATAAAAAAATTCTCCCCCTGGCGCTTAAGGCGGCAAAAAAAATCATCGGTGAAGAGCTGAAGCTCCATCCGGAGCGGATCGTCGATATCGTCATGACGGCGCTCAAACCGGTGACGCAGCACCGGAAGATCGTCATCTACGTCAACCGCGCGGACCTCAACGCCCTCGAAGAGGCCAAACCGCAGATCAAGCAGATATTCGACCACCTGCAGAGCTTTTCTTTGCAGGAGCGCTCCGACATCGAGCCGGGCGGATGCATGATCGAAACAGAAGCGGGCATCATCAACGCCCAGCTGGAAAACCAATGGAGGGCTCTCGAAATGGCCTTCGCATCTTTTATGAAGAAAAAAACATGAAGTGGCTCTGGATCTGCCTTTTCGCCTTCTTTGCTACCGCGGGATTCGCCCAGACG
The DNA here is from genome assembly GCA_027449725.1 of Chlamydiota bacterium. Lineage (GTDB taxonomy): Bacteria > Chlamydiota > Chlamydiia > Chlamydiales > SM23-39 > JAKBAE01. The sequence continues at coordinate 2,093 of DAIDLB010000260.1, read as the reverse complement.
GCTCCGGCGGCAGCTGCGGCTCCAACCGAACAGCCGGCCGCGTCACCCGCCAACCCCGATTTCATGACCAAAATGGGGGTGCTGGTCGCTCTCTCGCTCCTCCCCTTTGCGATCATGCTTTTGACCTCGTTCGTCAAGATCGTCGTCGTCCTCTCGCTTTTTCGAAACGCCCTCGGCGTTCAGCAGACGCCGCCAAACCAGGTGCTCAACGGCATCGCTCTTTTGATGACCATTTATGTGATGTTCCCGACAGCGGTCGCGATGTACGACGCCGCAGGACCGGCGATCCAAAGCGGAAATCCCCAGGAACTAATGTCCGGTGAATCGGCAGGATATCTCCTCAAGGTCGTCGATGCCAGCAAAGAACCGCTGCGCGATTTTTTAATCCGCAACTCGGTCTCAAAACACGCCAACAGCTTTTATACTCTGGCCACCCGGATTTTTCCCGAGCCGTATAAATCGATGCTCACCCCAAACGATTTCATCATCATCATCCCCTCTTTCATCACCTCGCAGTTAAAGACTGCCTTTGAGATCGGCGTCCTGATCTACCTCCCCTTCTTCGTCATCGACCTCGTCGTATCGAACATCCTGCTTGCGATGGGGATGATGATGCTGTCGCCTTTGACGATCGCCCTTCCGATCAAACTGCTCCTCCTCGTCATCGTCGACGGATGGACCGTCCTCGTACAAGGACTTGCAATGACCTTTAAGTAGGAAGCTATGTTCCAAACTGAAATAATGGCCCTAAGCTATCGAGCTCTTCTCCTGATCCTGCTCCTCTCGGCTCCGCCGATCCTGATCAGTATGGTGCTCGGCCTCTTTGTCGCGATCTTCCAGGCGGCGACGCAAATCCAGGAGCAAACCCTCTCGTTTACGGTAAAACTCTTCGCCGTAATCTTTACCGTGATCCTCCTCGGCCCCTGGCTTGGCCAAATGATCCTCCAGTTCACCAACACGATCTTCAACGGCATTCCTGTTTGGGCCGCAGCGGGATAGGCTATGGAAAATTCGCTGAGGGCTACGGATGACTATCTCAGCTTCCTCCTTTCGATCCAAAACCTGCAGCTCGAGAGCGTCCTCTCGATCTTTTTCCTGACATTGGGCCGCATCCTGCCGCTCGTCGTCGTCGTCCCATTTCTCGGCGCAAAAAACATCCCCAAGGTCGTCAAGATGATGTTCGCCATCTCCCTCTGCATGATTTTTCTGCCTCAGAACCTCCTGATCGTCAAGTCGGACATCCCGTACAACCTGACCTATGTCGTCTATCTGACAAAAGAGCTGCTCGTCGGCTCGGTCCTCGCCATCCTCGCCTCCGTTCCTTTCTTCATCGCGCAGATGGCGGGAACCCTGATCGACCATTCGCGCGGCTCTTCCGCCCTGCAGGTGACCGACCCGACGACCCAGTCACAGACCGGCCCGATCGGCGTCCTCTATAACTACGTTCTCCTAGCGATCTTCTTTTCGCTCGGAGGCCCCTTTCTTTTTTTCAACGCGCTCGCCGACTCCTACGCGCTCATCCCGGTAGACCAGCTGATCAACGTCTCATTTTTCAATGCCAACCTCCCCTTTTGGAAGATGACCTTCAAGCTGCTCCAAAAAATGATGGACCTCTCTATCCAGCTCGCGGCGCCGGCCCTAATCGGGATCCTCCTCACCGACCTCTTCCTGGGGATTGCGAACCGGATGGCCCCTCAGGTCCAGATCGTCTTCCTCGGCATCTCGCTCAAATCGTGGGCCGGCATCGCGCTGATGACGGCCGCGTGGGCGCTAACCATCAAAGTCCTCGGCAAAGAATCGATCGCCTGGATGAAGGTCATCCAAAAATATATCTATCACGCAAGCTACAACCTCTCTACAGCTCCATGATCCTTCTCGGAAAAAGCGTCTTCTCCCCCGAATTTTGCGCCCAATGCCAAGCATCCAAAATCGCCCTCTTCGCCGACAGCTCGCTGCCCTACGGCCCAAAACTCACAGCCTTCCTCCGAAAAAATGGACTGCCAGCCGAGCTGTTCCCCCTTCCTCCCGGCGAAAAAGGAAAGACGAGAGAGGTCAAGCAGGCGCTCGAAGACCAGCTTTTAGAGAAGCGCTAT
>DAIDLB010000259.1 GCA_027449725.1 Chlamydiota bacterium | reverse complement strand
TATCGTTTGTTCAGACATGCCGAAATCTTGGAATCAACCCGTATACATATCTCGAAGACGTATTTCGCCGACTGATGAGCCATCCGGTCTCAAAGCTTGAAGAACTTTTGCCCGACCAATGGCTGGCCGCTAGGATGGCTCCGCCATAGGACCTTTTCTCCTGTCTTGTCAACCTGTCTAGATTAGACGCTTACAAGCTCGGCAGCAAAAGCAGAAATGTCAAACGGCGCGAGCTAGCCGTTCTAGCCATACAGAAACATCCGGAATTGAGGCATTATTCCCCGGAAGACCGGGGTGTATTGGCAGAAAACTGTGTGAATCCCAATCTTTCATTGATCTTCTTTGGGGAGTCCCCCCTTCCCTCTCATTCGACGCTTCCGAACTCACTCGCGGCATGCAGCCTCCTTACCCCGGCCGCTCTGAAGCCTTACAGGCTATAAAGTCTTATCTCTACGCTTCATCGGAAGAAACTCCGCTTGAAGATGTTGTCAAACAGGTCTATTTGGCCATTAAGGATAAAGCGGCCCAAAATTTGACAGAAGTTGAAAAGCGGATCAAGCTCGCCTACGAAGGTTTCGTCCTGAAACTGTATTGACAGGGGCCTCTCTGCTGCGATACCCTTGGAGCGTATGGCAGAGAAGACCGAAAAGGCGACCCCAAAGAAACTGCGCGACGCGCGGAAAAAGGGGCAAGTAGCCAAATCTCAGGACTTTCCCGCAGCCATCACCTTCGTCGTCTCAATTACGTCTGTCCTAGCGATGTCGGGTATTTTCTTCGAGCAAATCTCAGGCTTCATGCTCGAGATGTTCCGCGCGGTGAACTCCGGCAGCGACTTCGAAAGCAAGGCGGGCTCCTACATGATACGGGCTGCCGAAGTGATCGGCAGAACCAGCCTCCCGATCATGGCGATCGTCTCTTTTGTCGGCGTCATTGTCAACTTCCTCGTCATCGGGCCGGTGTTTTCCTTTGAGACAATGAAGTTCGATCTGAAAAAACTCAACCCGATCGAAGGGATCAAACAAAAATTTAAACTCAAAGTGTTTGTCGAGCTGCTCAAATCGTGCGCAAAGATCCTCGGCGCCGCAATCATCATCTACATGATCATCTGGAAAGCTTTGCCCGAAATCATCTCCACTGTCGCAGCCCCGGCCATCATCAGCATGCAAATCGTCAGCAACTTCCTCTTCGATGTGGCAATCCAGGTCGGCATCTTTTTCCTCCTCATTGCCCTCTTCGACCTCTTTTTTCAAAAGGGGCAGTTCGCCAAAGAGATGAAAATGGAAAAATTCGAAGTCAAAAGAGAATACAAAGACACTGAGGGCGACCCGCAGATCAAAGGAAAAAGACGCGAGCTTGCCCGCGAGATCGCCTACCAGGAGGGGCCCACCTCAGCAAGACGGGCTAGGGCGATCATCACGAACCCAACCCACTATGCCGTTGCCATCAAGTACGACCCGCCCGAAGATATGGCCCCGATTATCCTCACCATGGGGGCAGGAACAACCGCTTCCCGGATCATTCAGATCGGACTCGAAAACAAAGTGCCGATCATGCGAAACGTAGATTTAGCGAGGGAACTGTACACGAAAGGGAGAATTTCGCATTATGTACCTCGGGATACCTACGCCGCCGTGTCGGAAATTTTAAAGTGGGTCCGCGCTCTGGAAGCAAACCCTGATATCAATAGCGAGCTGTTAAGTTGAAAAAGTTTCTTGATTCCATTACCCGGATGCTGGGAGGCCAAAGAACCCTGACCGCAATAGGAGGCTCGAGCGACCTGGCGCTCGCGATGGCGATCATCGCGATCATCATGATGCTGATCTTTCCCGTCTCCCCCAGCGTCATCGACGTCCTCATCTCCATAAACCTGACCGTATCGATCATCCTCATCTTCGTCGGGATCTACATCCAAAAGGCCGTCCAGCTGACGATTTTCCCCTCTCTCCTCCTCCTGACAACGCTCTATCGCCTCGGGGTCAACATTTCTTCGACAAGGCAGATCCTCATGAACGCCAACGCGGGAAAAATCATCCATGCGTTCGGAAGCTTCATCGTAGGAGGAAATTACGTCGTCGGGGCCGTAATCTTCCTCATCATCACTATCGTCCAATTCATTGTCGTTACAAAGGGCGCCGAGCGGGTCGCCGAGGTCGCCGCCCGCTTCACCCTCGACGCAATGCCCGGAAAACAGATGAGCATCGATGCGGACCTCCGCGCCGGGACCATCGACAGCCAGCAAGCGCGCGAGCTACGCCTCGGCCTTGCCAAAGAGAGCCAGCTCTACGGAGCCATGGACGGCGCGATGAAGTTCGTCAAAGGTGACGTCATCGCAGGCATCGTGATCGCCCTCATCAACGTCATCGGGGGGCTCATCATCGGCGTCACCATGCACAAGCTCTCGCTCGGCGACTCGGCCCGCATCTACACCCTCCTCTCCATCGGCGACGGTCTCGTAACGCAAATCCCCTCCCTCATGATCGCGATCACGGCCGGTATCGTTACGACGCGCGTTTCCTCAGATCGTAAAGACGCCCACCTCGGCCGCGAGATTGCCGAGCAGATCTTTAAACAGCCGAAAGCCCTGATGATCGGTAGCGGCGTTCTCTTTGGCATGGCCTGGATCCCCGCCTTCCCCCCTATCCCCTTCCTCCTCCTCTCGGCCATTGTCGGAACCGCCGGCTATTTCATCTGGTCCAATTCACGTAAAGCCGCCGCCAAAGCCGCCGCCGGCATCGGGCCGACCGACGTCGACGTGGAAGGGCATTCCATGGTGCGGGGCGGTAAAGACGAGTTTGCCCTCACCCTGCCGATCGTCCTCGATCTCGGCGCGAACCTCTCCCATGTGATCCGGAAAGACAAGCAGGGGGTCACCTTCATGGACCAGATGATCCCGAAGATGCGCCATACCCTCTACCAGGACCTCGGCGTCAGATTTCCCGGAGTCCACGTCCGGACCGACTCGCTTGTCCTGGACGCCGATGAATACGCGATCCAGCTCAACGAGGTGCCAATTACAAGAGGACGGGTCCTTGCCAAAAGCCTTCTGACCAACGAAACCGAGGAGACGCTCCGGCGCTTCAATATCCCCTTTACGGCGTCAAAAAGCTCCTTCGGAATGCCGGCCCTCTGGGTGGAGGAGAGATACCGCGAGCTGCTCGAAAAAGCGCAGATCCGCTTCTGGACCGGCCCCGAGGTGATGATCCTCCACCTCTCCCGCTTCTTTCGTCAATACGCAAGCGAATTCATCGGCATTCAGGAGGTGCGCGGCATCCTCGAGTTCATCGAGCGCTCCTTCCCCGACCTCATCAAAGAAGTCACGCGACTCGTCCCCCTTCAAAAGCTCACCGAAATTCTCAAGAGGCTGGTGCAAGAGCAGATCTCGATCCGCGATCTCCGAACGATCCTCGAGGCCCTCAGCGAATGGGCGCAGACGGAAAAAGACACCGTACTCCTCACCGAATATGTCCGCTCGTCGCTCCGCCGCTATATCAGCTACAAATACTCGCTCGGCCAATCGGTCCTATCCGTCTATCTCCTCGACCCCGAGATCGAGGACATGGTGCGCGGAGCCATCAAACAAACTTCGGTCGGCTCCTATCTCGCGCTCGACCCCGACTCGGTGCAGCTCATCTTGCACTCGATGCGCACCGTCATCCAGCCGACGCCGCCGGGAGGCCAGCCTCCTGTGCTCCTGACCGCAATCGACGTCCGCCGCTTTGTCCGAAAACTCATCGAAGGGGAATTCCCCGACCTCTCCGTCGTCTCATTCCAGGAAATCGTTCCAGAAATCCGCATCCAGCCTCTCGGGCGGGTGCAACTAACCTAGGGAAGAAATGGATCCCCGCGCTACCGGAGGCTTCCCGACAAATCTCGTCTCGCTCAGGGCGATGCAGCAGGCTGCCGAAGCGGCGGATATCCGGCAGGACGAAAGCGCGGAAGACTTCATGTCATGGATTGAGCTGGAAGCCTTTAACCCGATGGCGATGATGCGCCGCTTCGAGCATCTCGAAAAACGGATGGCCGAAAAAGCGAGAGCGGATGAGAAGAAGGCCGAAGAAGATGAACTGAAGGTGATGAAGATCGAGGAGATCGAAGAGAGCGCCACCCGCTTTCAGAATCAAAACCGCGAGCTGCAAGCGAAAACGCTCCTCATCCTCCGCTCCCGCATCAGCGCCTCGGATACGCCGGAAGAGGTCATCCAAAAACTGCTCGAAGCCTATCCCGACCCCGCTCTGGCTGACGAAGCGCTCGACTTCCTCCTTGAAACGGCCGACCCCAATACGGTGCAAACCCTCCGCCAGGCCAAAGAGCAGTTCAACGCCCGTTTCGAAGCGGAAATCAAATCGGGCCGCAACATCGGCGCCCAGTCGCGCGAGTTTTCGGAAAAGGGACTCGGCTCTGCGACATCGCTCCGGGAAATGTACAAAGATATCACCCAGACGCCTCGCGACCCGCTCAAACTCTTTGACGAGCTCGCCAACCGTTTTGCCTATGAAAAGCTCAAAAACGTGATCCGCTTCCTCCTTCACTCGCTCGGCGCCGACTTGCGCGCAAAAGGGCCGTCCATCCCCCGCCCCGAACTCAAGAGGCTTATCGACGAAACACGCTCTCTTCAAGGGATCCTCGGCGTCTTCCGCTTCTTTCAAAGCCGTATGAGCTTGATCAACAATCAGTTTGCCTCCTACGGCGTCATCAAACCGATCCGCCTTGATTTCGAGGCCCTGGCCAAGCAGTTTGTGAAATTCCTTGCCGAGAGGTTTATGACGCCCGATAAGATCCTTCTGTCGGCGCGCCTTCTCGGGATCTCAAATGAGGCGATTGCGCAGCTCATCATCTTCACGCAGATGCGAGACGCCATCAAGCAGATCGCTCCGCGCTATTACCGGACGCCCCAGCAGCGCGACGAGCTTTTCCTCGCCTTCCTCAAAGCCCTCGAGACGATCGAAGACCAGCTTGAAGAAGAAGAGGAAAAAGAAGAAGAAGAAAAGAAGAAGAAAAAACCGAAGAAAGAGCCATGAACGATCCCTTTGAAGAGATCATCCAGGGACTGGGGCAAGCGCTTGGAATCACGCTCCATGTCGACAAAAACCGCGCCTGCAAACTCCGCATCCATCATAAACTCTCTGTGCAGATCCAGCTCGATACAACCGGAGAAAGAATTTTGATCGGCTGTATGGTAATCGAGCTGCCGCCAGGCCGGTTTTGCGAAAACGTGCTGGCCGAGGCGCTCAAAGCGAACAATCTCCCCGACCCGCGCACAGGGATCTTCGGCTTTCTCAAACAAAAAAACACCCTGACCCTCCACCAGTTCTACCGGATGGAGTCGGTCGACGCCAAACAGCTCGCCCTTCTCGCCTCCAATTTGATCGACTATGCGGAGCTTTGGCAGCAGGCGGTTGAAAACGGACAGCCGGGCCCGGCGCCCATCCACGGCACAACCAAAAAAACAAACCCTTTCAGGCTGTGATGGCCCAGCTTCCTCCAACCTTGTCTCAAACCAAAACCGCTGCCGCCTGGCAGCAGATCGGCGCAACGCAGCACCACGGCATCTGTCTTCCTCTTTGGGCCCTCCATTCCCAAACAAGCTCCGGCGTCGGTGACTTCGGAGACCTGCCCAAATTGTTTGACTGGTGCAAAGAGGTAGGCTTCGATTGCATTCAGCTGCTGCCCATCTTTGATTCGGGAGACGATCCCAGCCCTTATAATGTCGTCTCATCTTGCGCCTTAAACCCGATTTATCTAAATCTCAGCTCCCTTGGAGGGCCGCGACCAGAACACCCTTCTCCGAGGCTCCATTACACCCACATCAAGCGATCCAAGCTGCACTGGCTTTTTCAATACTACGAGCGGACGTTCCCATCGGTCCAAACCCTCCCGGAATACAAATCGTTTTTGGAAAAACATCGCAGTTGGCTAGAACCCTACGTTCTATTCATGGCCGTCAAAGACGAGTTCGGGGGCAAAACATGGCATGAATGGCCGGAAGAAAAGCGAATCTTCGAGACCTGCAGCGCCGACCCCAAAGCACTCGATTTTCATCGATTTCTGCAGTATCTCTGCTGGAAGCAGATGCATGCAATCAAAGAGCTGGCAACTCAAAAGGGGATTTTCCTCATGGGCGATATCCCTCTGCTTGTAAGCCCCGATAGCGTCGATGTTTGGGCTGAGCCGCATCTCTTTGATCCGGCGAGAACCGTAGGGGCGCCGCCCGACTATTATAACCCGGACGGCCAACGATGGGGCTTTCCCCTTCCAAACCGGGACGCGATGCGCAAAGACGGTTTCGCCTGGTGGAAGCGGCGAGTCAAAACCACTGAG
>DAIDLB010000258.1 GCA_027449725.1 Chlamydiota bacterium | reverse complement strand
CAAATTCAAAACGAAGAGCTTCTCAACAATTTTTTCGAGCTGATCTTTACTCACGAGGAGAGGGACGCGCTTGCGACCCGCTTCCTCATCGTCCGCGAACTCGTCCGGGCCAAAATGACCCAGCGCCAGATGGCCGAAAAGCTGAAGGTCAGCATCGCCAAGATCACCCGCGGCTCCAACGCGATGAAAACGATCCGCCCCGATCTCGACCAGTTTCTGCGGGAATCTCTCAAGTAGTTCATTAGAAAGTCGTTGGGAAAATCCCTTGCTTTGTAATTGTGTAATGGTGTACTATTACAGGAAAAGGAGATGTGAAATGAACCAAGAAAAATTCATCGAAGCAGCCAGGGAGTATTCAAAGATCGCTCTCTTCCGGGAGCTGCCGGCAGACCATTTGACCCCCGTGCAGGCCTTCATTGCGCTCGGCGGCCAGTGCCTGCTTGAATCGGATGCGGATTCGGCCGGGAGGCACTCATTTATCGGGGCCGACCCGATGGCAACACTTTCCGATCCCGAAGAGGGGTTTGAGGCTCTCAGGAAGCTGAAGGGGAGCGTCTATGCGCCCCATCCCTTGGCTCTCTATGCAGGAGGGCTCGTCGGCTTCGTCTCCTACGACGCAGTCCGCCGGATCGAACCGGTTTTAGGCGAGCGTCCCGAGCCGAAAAAGATCCCCGACCTCTATTTCAACATGTACCGCTCGACAGCGTCGTTCGACCACCGGAGCGGAAAGATGGTGCTTGGCCGCATCGTAGAAGTGGGGGAGAGTCCTGGCGAAGACTTTTTGCGAGGAATGCTTGAGCTGGACCTTCTCGAAGAAAAGCTTTTCGCTCCCGTCCGCCTTCCCGCCTTGCAGCTCGGCGAGCCGCGAGAGGTCATCGAGGAGACAGGATATGAAGAGGTGGTGCGAAGGGCCAAAGAGCACATTTTGGCCGGCGACATCTTTCAAATCGTTCCGTCGAGAACATTCCGCACGTCCTGCAGCGATGCGTTTGCCCTCTACCGCCGTCTTCGCCAGGAGAGCCGCGCGCCCTATCTCTTCTATTTCGACCTCAAAGAGCGGCAGATCATCGGAGCCTCGCCAGAAAAATTGATTTCCGTGCAGGGGAGGGTCGTCGAATCAACGCCGATCGCCGGCACTCGCCCCTTCGGCGCCAACCCCGCCGAGCTCCTCGCCGACCCGAAAGAGAGGGCCGAGCACCTGATGCTCGTCGACCTCGCCAGAAACGACCTCGGCGCCGTCTCCGAAATCGGTTCCGTCGCCATCAAAGAGTTCATGCAGGTGCGGAAATTCCCCGGCGTCATGCACATCGTCTCGACCGTAACCGGCGTATTGAGACAAGGGCTCGATGCCATCGACGCTTTCAAAGCCTCCTTTCCTGCCGGCACCCTGACAGGCGCGCCGAAAATCCGCGCAATGCAGCTGCTAGACACCCTGGAGACAAGGCGTGGCCTCTACGGCGGCGCCATCGTCGCCATCGACGCCCGCGGCAACCTCGACAGCTGCATCGCCATCCGGATGGGACTCGTTGAAAAGAGCGAGCTAATCGTCCGCGCCGGCGCCGGCGTCGTCTACGACTCCGACCCTGCTAAAGAAGCCGAAGAGACGCGCCTCAAAGCAAACAGCATCCTGGCGGTAGGACTATGATCCTCCTCATCGACCATTACGACAGCTTTACCTACAATCTCTACCAAGCGCTCTCCCGCTTTCAACAAGTAGAGGTTCGCCGGAGCGACAAGATCACCTTCGACGAGATCGAAGCACTCGCTCCGGCAGCGATCGTCCTCTCGCCCGGCCCAGGCCGCCCCGAAGACGCCGGACTTTTCCTCGCAATCGTCCGCGCCTTCACCGGCAAGGTGCCCATCCTGGGCGTCTGCCTCGGCCACCAGGCGATAGCCGCCGCCTTCGGCGGCAAGATCGTCCGCGCTCCGGACATCGTCCACGGCAAGCCGTGCGAGATCTTCCACAACCGCGAAGAGCTCTTCGAAGGGCTCTCCCTCCCCTTGACCGCAGGGCGCTACCACTCGCTCATCATCGAGAAAGAGACCCTTCCCTCCTGTCTCGACATCGCCGCCGAAAGCGGGGACGGCCTCATCATGGCGATCAAGCACAAAAATCATCCGGTCTACGGACTCCAATTCCACCCCGAATCGATCCTCACCCCCGAAGGGGAAGAGCTGATCCGCGCATTCATCAAACTAGGCATCCCATGTTAAAGCCCTACATCAAAGAGCTCGCCCTCAAGCAAAATCTTTCCCAGGAAGACGCCAAGACCGCAGCCGCCCGTCTCCCGATCGCAGACCCCATCGAAACCGCCGTCTTCCTCACCCTCCTGCACGCCAAAGGCTACACGCCCGAAGAGCTCGCCGGCTTCACCCTCGCATTCCGCCGGATGGCCAAGACCTTCATCCTCGATCGCCCCATCGTCGACATCGTTGGCACGGGCGGCGACAACGCCGACACGGTCAACATCTCCACGGCAAGCGCCCTCCTCGCCGCCGCAGCCGGCATCCCCGTCGTCAAGCACGGCAACCGCGCCGCCACCTCCCTATCCGGCTCCGCCGACCTCATGGAAGCATTCGGCGCCACCCTCGACATCTCCACCCCGCACATTCAACGCCTCCTCGACCAAACCCAATTCGCCTTCTCCTACGCCCCC
>DAIDLB010000257.1 GCA_027449725.1 Chlamydiota bacterium | reverse complement strand
CTGCGGCTTTACAAAATTGACCCTCCTCACTCGCCTTGCACGGAGTGCAATGGTCTCGTTCGGTCGGGTCAATTTTGCTTTGCCTCGCTGACCCCAAATTCACAAAACCTTCCTGCGCGCGGTATACAAAAATCACTGTAAGAAGGCCGCTGTGATCACCCTTCACCTTTGATGAAGCGCTCATATTGCTCACCGGAGAGAAGAGCATCGAGATCTTTCGACCTCTTCAGTTCGATACGAAAAAGCCAACCGTCCCCTTCCGGATCCCGATTGATTTTCTGAGGAGAAGAGCGGAGCTCCTCATGGACAGCCACGATCTTTCCCGAAACCGGCGAGTAGATATCGGCTGCGGCCTTCGTCGACTCGAGGACGCACACCTCTTCACCGACCTGCACCTCAGCCCCCACCTTCGGCAGCTCCACATGGACGATTTCGCCCAGCTCGTCCTGCGCATGCTTTGTAATTCCGACAGTGCCGACCTTTCCCTCGACGCGGATCCATTCATGGGTTTCGCTAAACTTCATTGGCCACCGCCTGTAAATAAAACTGTTGCCCAAAGGGCCGGGTGTTGTTCAAGAGAAACTTCATCGCCGGAAATACCAAAATGCTGCGAGAACGCCTTCGCTCGGCGGATGCGATAGGTAAATCCCATACGGGGAAACTGCCTTGGGTCGTACCCAAATAGACAGTGCGCCGGAATCTCGATTTTGAGGGCATACGAACCCTCTTTCGAGTCGACATGAACGGTCAAATCATGAGGATCGCACAGGCGATGCACGTCGTCTCCGGCAAACCGTGTCGCCTCCCAGCCATGTACACCCTCTCTTTCATCGGGGGTAAAGATAAAATGGTGGCAGAACTTGGATACATGCGACTTCGTCTTTAAATCCCTCGTATCGAAAAAAAGCTCGACGGCATCGTCCTCTGTCCGATCGCGAACGGACGCCTCAACCACAATCTTCTCCTCATTCCATGCCATAAAAAGATCGGCAAAGGACTCTTCGGCAGAAAATTCGGAAACGTCAGGCAGCTTGTGCTCTTTACTCCCCTTCAAATAGGGGCAATCCCAAGAAAAAGAAAAAAACTGTGCAGGAGAGAGAGCCGGAAGCTCTTCCAAAATCATCCCTGCCTCTCCTCTTCAATGCGAAGCGGGCAGCTAAGCGCCCTCTTTTTCATCGCAATCTCGAGGATACGGTCGGCAAAGCATTGCTTTGCCTCAGACGAAAGGGCCTCCTTCGCAAATTGGATCTGCTCCAACACCGGCTCAGAAGAAACCACCCGCTCTTTCACAAAGAAAAAGGTGATCTCCCCGTTGGGAGATAAATGAACAGGCGACCATTCGCCCGGCTGTAATAAGAATGCTTCCCGATTCATCCACTCTCCCCCATTTCTTTCCTTACTTTGTTCCTCTTTTCGAACGCTCCAAAGAGCTCCGGAAGCTTCCCCCACTTTCAACGAGGCAAGCGTCCCTTCCATCCACCCCTTCAGACGATCCTTTTCCGGAAGGATCATCCGCACTGCCGTCTCCCGAACCTCGAAGAGTTTCTTCCACTCACCGCTCTCCGACTTGAAAAGCGATGGCGCTCTCTCCCGGATCCGCCTGTACTCCTTCTCTAAAAACGGCTCGACAGGAACCCGGCCCTTCGCCTCGGCAAAAGACAGAGCCCTCTTCTCCTCGACCAGCTCCACCTTCTCGAAACGGAAAAGGGAACCCCCGTCGCGGTAGCATCCAAGCTGTTCTCCCCCGCGGGCGAGCAAATCGGCAAAAGGCTGCACCTCGCGGATTTCAATCCCATCGACCCAATCCTTCGAGACCAAAATCTCCTTCTCTTCCATCTTCGCCGAGGCAAAGGCCGAGTCGATCCATTCCGGCCGCTCAAAGACCATCTGCGCCCGGCTCCAAGCATCGACAGCCCTTCTCCGTGCAGGCTCCAACTTCTCCAAGAGAGCAAATCGTCCATCCGCCGTCTCAGCGCCCTTCAGCCAGCCAAACTGCTTCTGCAGCTCTTTCCAATGCGCCTCGTCAACCTGCCAATCCCAGACTTCCTTCAAAGAAAGCGACGCGCCCAAAGACGCCAACTCCAGCTTCCCCACCGAAATGCGATAGACGGCAGCCGTGAGCTCGGGCGCTACCTTTTCCAACGGAAGCATCTTCTCCGGCAACCCGTCCGAAGGCTCGCAAGCGAGCTTCAGATAGACCTCGAACTCGACCCTCTCCCTCTCATCTTTCAAGCAAAGCTCGGGAGGAAGCCTATACACATCCAATACAGCTTTTTCCTTCGCAAACTCAGCCACCTTCTCAAAAGGCAGAGCCTCCAGCAGCACAGCTTCGCCGACCTCATCAAAAGCCCTCAAAAAGCCAAGCGCACGCCCCCAAAGACGAACTTCATCTCCTCCCTGCCCTCCAAACACCTTCAAGAAGTCAGCCCTGGCTTCCTCTCTCGAAACCTCTTTCTTCGCCAGCGCCGCCCCATTCAAAATAAACTGCGCCGACAGTTCGAGAAAATTCCGCCCAAACCAATCTTCGACCGTCTTACATCCAAAGAGAGAAAAGTCCCCATGCAAGAGCCTCGGATCCATCGGTAGCGAAGCTTGTTGCAGATGATACGCCAGCACGCGCTGCACCAGCTCAGGCGCCACCCCCTCCTGCAGCTCATAAATCTTGGTCCACGCCGCAAAAAAGTCCCCCTCCAGCCTCTCCATCTCTCCCTTCAGCCCCGGCGCCAGCTTCTCCCACACCTGCCTCGCATCCAGCTCTTTTCTCACCGGATGGACATAGAACTTCGCCCCCCGCGCTCTCGCCAACCTCGCATCCCAATCGCCCCGAAGCGCCTCTGTCTTCGCAATCGTCGCCCCAACGCCTGTCTCCAGCACCAGCCGCCGAAACACCTCCGGCTTTCCAAGCCAGGCCACCATCTGCCTCACCTCGGAGTCATACAGCTTAGATCCATCGACAAGCCGCCCCACTACCTCGTCTCTCTTCCCATCCGAAGAGCCGAGCGCGCTGTACGTCCCAAAAAAAGAAAAAGAAATAATGATGACAATGGCCACCGCGATCATGAACGACCGCTGATACTTGCGAAAGAACTCGAGCATATCCCCTGTCTGCGTCAAATTTGACCCTGCAGAATAGCATGCCCCCCGCTTTCTGGCAATCCTAAGGGCTCCGCCCTTAGAATCCCGCAAAAGGGCAAGCCCTTTTGAAACCCTGTTTTTTTATGCGAACCCGCGCGTGCGCGGATTCGCAAAAATAAATAGGATTTTAAAGGACGCAGTCCTTTAGCGGGATCTTAAGGGCGGAGCCCTTAATACGATTTAGCGAAAATAACGCGGCGGGGGCTGGGCTCGCCAGTGAAGATGCAGCGCCCGGTCTCGTCGGGAGTGTGGAGCGGGATGCAGCGGATGGTGACGTTGAGTTCTTCTTTGACTTTCGCTTCGTGGGCGGGGTCTTCGTTCCAGTGGCAGAGAGCGAAGCCGGGAGTTTCGGAGGCGAAGAACTGGCGGAAGGCATCGAGGCTGTCGATGCGGACGGTGTGCTGATCCCGGAAGGCTGTGGCCTTGGCGAGGAGGTTGTCCTGGATTTCCTGGAGGATGTGGGGAATGCGGGCGGCGAGGTCAGAGCGAGCGAGGGAGAGCCTTTCTTTGTGGGGACGGTCGCGGCGGAGGAGAGAGAGTTGAGACGATTCCATTTCGCGCTCGCCGACCTCGAGGCGAAGGGGGATGCCTTTTTTGATCCAGTGCCAGTTCTTTTCGCCGCTCCGCTGGTCGCGGGCGTCGACGAGGACGTCGAGGGGCCGGTCGTCGAAGCGGGCACGGCGCAGCTCGGCAGCGAGGGCTTCGCAGTAGGCGAGGATCGCGGCCTTGCGCTCAACGTTATGGACGACGGGAATGAGGACGAGATGGGCCGAGGCGATTTTGGGAGGGAGGACGAGGCCGTCGTCATCACTGTGGGTCATGATCATCGCGCCGATGAGGCGGGTCGTCGAGCCCCAGGAGGTCGTCCAAGCGAATTCGCGCTCACCCTGCTCGTTGGTGAAGGAGATGTTGCAGGAGCGGGCGAAATTTTGCCCGAGGAAATGGGATGTGCCCGCCTGGAGGGCTTTTCGATCTTGCATCATCGCTTCGATGGTGTAGGTGGCGGCAGCTCCCGGGAACCGCTCGGCAGGGGTTTTCTCTCCGCGGATGACGGGCATGGCGAGGTAGTCATGGCAAAAGTCGGCATAGACGTCCAACATCCGCATCGTCTCGATCTCGGCTTCTTCTTTGGTGGCGTGGGCGGTGTGCCCTTCCTGCCAGAGAAATTCGGCGGTGCGGAGGAACATGCGGGTGCGCATCTCCCAGCGCACGACGTTGGCCCACTGGTTGATGAGCAGAGGCAAGTCGCGGTACGACTCGATCCACTTGGAAAACGAGTGGCCGATGATCATCTCGGATGTGGGGCGGACGATGAGAGGCTCTTCGAGTTCGCCCGCAGGGATCAGCTTGCCATCGGGTCCTTTTTCGAGACGGTGATGCGTGACGACGGCGCATTCTTTGGCAAAGCCTTCGACATGCTGCGCCTCTTTTTCGAGGAAGCTAAGGGGGATAAAGAGAGGGAAGTAGGCGTTTTGGTGTCCCGTCTCCTTGAACCTGCGGTCGAGGACGCGCTGAATGTTTTCCCAGAGGCTGTATCCCCAGGGTTTGATCACCATGCAGCCGCGGACGGGAGAGTGTTCGGCGAGATCGGCGGCTTTGAGGACGGACTGATACCACTCGGGATAGTTTTCTTCCCTCGTCGGTTCGATGGCTGTGCGCGGCTTGTTCATGGGAGCGATTATAATTTAGCCCGGAGATTCTCTGCCAGCCGTTTCTGGATTTCGCCCCTCATCGACTGCATCGCCTGGCCGCTCCAGTAGTGGCCGAGCGGGGCGAAGGTGTAGGACATCATCGCCTGGAGAACGTCTTTTTTCGAGATCAGGACCTCGCTGAGCAGCTCGGCGTGGGGTAAGGCGAGCGAGATCGTCCCCTGATGGAGGTAGCCGTTTTTCCTCCGCCGCTGGGCGGCTCCCGCGATCTTTCTCCCCTGGTGGACGACGTCGTAGATGGTGGGCTTGGCCATGCAGAAGTGGCTCGGCCCGCTGAGGTCGCCGGGGATCAGCTCCGGGGCCCCCCGAAGCTGGAGAAAATCCTGCATCGACTCTTTCACAGCTTCGTTGACGAAGCGGTAGTTGTCGAGAGTCGACTTGGCAAAGCAAGGGTGGTTCGCCGGCATGAGAAACGAGAAGGCAAGATCCCAGATGTGGAAGACGATCCCCCCTCCCGTCGGGCGGCGCGCGAGGGTGAGCCGGTTTTTTTGGATCTTGTCGAGGTTGAGGTGCTTGCTCGGGTCGATGAAATAGCCATAGGTTGCGCAGGGGCCATTCCAACGGTAGAGATGGAGCATAGGCGAGCCGTCGGGGTCGAGCTCCAGGAGGAGCTTTTCGTCGAAGCGCATGTTGGCGTCCGCGCTGTTGGATCCGGTGTCTAAAACTTGCAGCATATTTTTTACTTCACAAAGAAACCCGAAAGAGACTATGAGAAATTTCTTCCGAGGATAAGGATTACCGGCCCCCATGGCAAGGAATATCCGGAAAGGGGCTTAAGTAATTGGCAAACAAATCATTAATAGAATTGCAAATTAGGGCGAAAATCGGTAGAATCGGAAGACGCCCTAGGACGCGCAAAACGTGAGGAGATTTCATGTTCGATAAATTCACCAACCGCGCCAAACAAGTGATCAAGCTGGCTAAAAAAGAAGCCCAGAGATTGAATCACAACTACTTGGGAACAGAACACGTCCTCCTGGGCTTGCTAAAGCTCGGGCAAGGGATCGCCGTCAACGTATTGCGCAACCTCAATCTCGACTATGAGACGATCCGGACCGAGGTCGAGCGCATCGTCGGGTTCGGCCCCGAAATCCAGGTCTATGGAGACCCCGCCCTCACGGGAAAAGTAAAGAAAGTCTTTGAATTCGCCAACGAAGAGGCGGCGAACCTCAACCACAATTATGTCGGCACCGAACACCTCCTCCTGGCCCTGCTCCGGCAAACAGACGGGGTAGCGGCGCAGGTGCTTGAAAACCTGAACGTCAACCTCAAGGAAGTGCGGAAAGAAGTGCTCAAAGAGCTGGAGACGTTCAACCTGCAGCTTCCTCCGATGGGAGCTTCCGCAACGCCCCCTCCCTCTTCCTCCTCTACGCCGCGCCCAAGCCAGGATCGCAATGGCACGCCTCCCCTGAACGACAAGATGCCCGCGCTCCGAGCCTATGGCCACGACCTGACGGAGCTTTGCCGCGAAGGGAAGATGGACCCGGTCATCGGACGGCGGGACGAAGTGGAGCGGCTGATCCTGATCCTCTGCCGCAGAAGGAAGAACAACCCTGTATTGATCGGCGAGGCCGGCGTCGGCAAGACGGCCATCGTAGAGGGCCTCGCGCAGGCGATTGTCCGCGGCGAAGTTCCCGACAACCTGCGTAAGAAAAAGCTGATCTCCCTCGACCTGACGCTCATGATCGCCGGCACAAAATACCGCGGCCAGTTCGAAGAGCGGATCAAAGCGGTCATGGACGAGATCCGCAAAAACGGCAACGTCCTCCTATTCATCGACGAGCTCCACACGATCGTGGGGGCCGGCGCGGCAGAAGGCGCCATCGACGCCTCGAACATCCTCAAGCCGGCGCTCTCGCGCGGTGAGATCCAGTGCATCGGCGCGACGACGCTCGACGAATTCCGCAAGCACATCGAGAAAGATCCGGCCCTCGAGCGCCGCTTCCAAAAGATCATCGTCCAGCCCCCCTCGATCGACGAGAGCATCTCGATTCTCTTGGGGCTCAAACCCAAATACGAAGAGCACCACCGCTGCAAGTACTCCGACGCCGCTGTCCGCGCCGCAGTTACCCTCTCGGAGCGCTACATCTCCGGCCGGTTTTTGCCCGACAAGGCAATAGACCTGCTCGACGAGTCCGGCGCGAAGGCGCGGATCGCCGCAATGCACCAGCCGTCGCAATTTGCCTCCCTCGAAACCCAGGTGGAGGAAGCGCGCGTCGCGAAAGAAGAGGCAATCGCCCGCCAGGAGTACGAGAAGGCAGCGAAACTGCGCGACAGCGAAAAGACGCTCCGCGAAGAGCTGCAGCGCCTCCGCGCCGACTGGGAAAACCGGAAAGACGAGTATCTGCCGATCGTCGATGAAGAAGACATCGCCAACATCGTCGCCAAGCAGACCGGCGTCCCCGTCACCCGTCTGACCGAAGGGGAAACGGAAAAAGTCCTCAAGATGGAAGAGGCTCTCAAAACCAAGATCATCGGACAAGACGAAGCGCTCAAAGCGGTCTGCCGTGCAATCCGCCGCAGCCGGGCCGACATCAAAGATCCGAACCGTCCCATCGGCGCGTTCCTCTTCCTCGGTCCCACGGGCGTCGGCAAGACCCACCTGGCCCGCCTCCTCGCCGCCCATATGTTCGGCGGAGAAGAAGCCCTCATCCAGGTCGACATGTCCGAGTACATGGAGAAGTTCGCGATCAGCCGCATGACCGGCTCGCCTCCAGGGTACGTCGGCTACGAAGAGGGGGGACAGCTCACAGAACAGGTCCGCCACCGTCCCTACTGCGTCGTCCTCTTCGACGAAGTGGAAAAAGCGCACCCCGATGTGATGAACCTCCTTCTGCAGATCCTCGAAGAAGGACGCCTCACCGACTCGGTCGGCCGCAAGATCGACTTCCGCAACACGATCATCATCATGACCTCGAACCTCGGGGCAGACCTGATCCGGAAATCGACCGAAGTGGGCTTCGGCGCGAAAGAAAACGTCCTCGACTACAAGTCGATGCAAGAGAAGATCGAGTCGTCGGTCAAAAAGCACTTCAAGCCGGAGTTCATCAACCGCCTCGACGGCCTCGTGATCTTCAAGACGCTCGACAAGCCCTCTCTCAGGCAAGTCGTCGACCTCGAGTTCAAGAAGCTCAAAAACCGTCTGGCACGCAAAAAGATCAACGTCTCGATCGACGACGCCACGCGCGACTTCCTTGTCGAAAAGAGCTACCTCCCCGAAATGGGGGCCCGCCCGCTGCGCCGCGTCATCGAGCAATACCTCGAAGACCCGCTCGCAGAAAAACTGCTCCACCAGCCCAACCTGGAAAAGAACTACCTTGTCACAGTCAAAGATGGCGTCATCGACTTCATCGACCAGGAGCCTCAGGTAGAGAAGAAAGCAGAAGCCGTTACCCAGTAAAGGCTCCGCCCCTCTGGACTCCTTTTTTCTTTTTTTCTCGCGCGCGCGAGAAAAAAAGGAAAAGGGGTTCTAAGGGGACTTGTCCTCTTAGCGGGTTTTAGGTCAATGTGTTCGCCGCAATCATTCACGAGGCAGCCACGGGCGTAGCTACCAACTGGTGGGAATGGACCGATAAACGGAAGAAAGGTAAACTCGATCACCTGGTTTAAGAATAACCGACTTACGACCTGCTCCTTCGATTCGACGGCCTCTTAAAAGCAAAAGAAACGGATGTTTGCACGGAAGAGAGGTTCCCATACGGATTCATGCTGCCCGTCCACGTAAACTGGACCTTGTTTCCCACAGAGCTGATGCCCAACACAGACCCTGTGATTGCATCGAGATCCGACGCAATTTGAACAGGATCGCTCCAGACGCCGTTTTGCAAGGCGCTTGCATATGCCTGATTGGCACTGTCTTGCCACGCAGCGAGAAATACGTCGGAAGATGTGCTCAACGCCACGCCGACCAGATTCGTTGTATCCAGACCCGATGCGATTTGCAAAGGCGCCTCCCAAGTGGCTCCATCCACCGAAAACCTCGAGTGGGCATTTCCGCTCGAATCGACCCAGGCCGCCAAAAATCCAGAGCTGTTGGCGCTCACCGTCACCTCGGACCCCACCGAATTGTCGCTGGTAATGGCAACGGAACTCCAGCTCATGCCATTGTTTGTTGAAATGCTCGTATGGGCATTATTGCTCCCGTCTACCCACCCCGCTAGAAACGTATCCTCAAAACCCGCAACCGAAGTTGTATAATTCATGATGGACCCCACAGAATCGTCGATTTGCACGAGGGACGACCAGGTCATTCCGTCGCTGGAAAAAGAGGAACGGGCATGGATGGGCAACAGAGAACTATTCCTACTGGTGAATGCCGCCATGAACCCCTGGTTATTGGCAGCCACCGATACAGCATATCCAGAGCCGATATTCAACATAGGAACACCCAGGGACTGGCCAGCACTCCAGAGAACTCCATCGCTCGAGAAGCTGACGGAAGGGTACAATGATCCCCCAATCATGGATTGGCTAAACCAGGCGGCGACATAGCCTGGCGTTCCTTTGCAAATCGAGGGGTTGAACCTTACTCCAGTTGCAATCACGGTCGAACTGTCCAATTGCCAATGGACGCCATCAATGGAAAAGCTCTTCATGATCTGATTCATATTATACCATTCCAAAAAAATAAATTCATAAATTAGCCCAGGATCTGGAACATAGATTTTTCACATTGCTGGGAATATCGACCCACCTGTTCCAGGCATCACAACAAGCCTCTACAATATCGTCATAATCCTTATAGCACCG
>DAIDLB010000256.1 GCA_027449725.1 Chlamydiota bacterium | reverse complement strand
AGGACGCCTCGGCAGACACCCCTTCCATCATGCAGCCGTCTCCGGCCAGACAATAGACTTTGGAGTTGAAAAGCGGATAGTCTTCGCGGTTGAACCTGGAGGCGAGCATTTTAAGGCCAAGCGCCATCCCGACCGCGTTGCCAACCCCCTGCCCGAGCGGCCCTGTCGTCGCTTCAACCCCTTCGGTCATCCCATATTCAGGGTGGCCGGGCGTGATCGAATGGAGCTGCCGGAATTTTTTGATCTCCTCCAAAGAGAGCTTAAAGCCGGAGAGATAGAGGCAGGAATAGAGCCACATCGAACCGTGGCCGGCCGATAAAACCAGCCGGTCGCGGTTCAGCCATTTCGGGTTTTTGGGGTTATGCCGGAGCAGGGTGCCGTAGAGGAAAGCGCCGAATTCAGCGCAGCCGAGCGGCAGTCCGGGGTGCCCCGAATTGGCTTTCTGAACAGCCTCCATCGAAAGCTGCCGGATCGCGTTTGCCGTTTTGCCGAGCTGTTTTTTAAGGTCTTCGTCCATGGCTCTGTCTCTCCTTGAAAATCACCCATTTTGTCTGGTTAGACAGGTTCGAAGCAAGGAGAAAATGGATTCGGCTACAGCTTCTTCTCCATGAAAAGAAGCTCTCCTGTGCGGTGAATTTCCTCAAACCCGAGATGTCTGTATACATCGGAAGCAGGAAAAGACGTGAACGTCGTCAGCGCGATCGTTTTTAAATTCGGCAGTTTCCGCTGAATGGAAAACAGAAGCTCTTTGCCCACCCCCGTCCCCTGCGCTTCGGGCAAAACCATGATGGGAGTGACGTAGACTTCTTCCGGAGGAAGGCGGTTTTTCGGCACTCCCCAAGGTTTATGGGTATCGAACAGGGCAAACCCGATGATTTTCGAATCTTTTTTTGCTACGGCAAAATAGGCCTCGGGAGAGGCCCCTTCCAATTTGTTTTGATATTTGGCAACCCGTTCGGTCCAATCAGAATTAAGCCTCGCTTTCGCAGCTTCCTGATTTTCCGCCTGAAAAAACGCCCGGTAGATCCGGTCATGGGCATACGCCTCGACATAGACGGACCGGACGGCTTCTAAGGCCCTGGCGCTGCACCACTCGAGATCAATTGGATTGTTTTGCTTGTCGATGAACGTCCAACGACAGGGCTGCGTTTTGGCGGCCGGCCAGAAATATTGCAAAAAACCAGACACAACCGACGAACAACAAATCAATTACGACCGGTAATCTTTAGTTAATTGACCAATCCTCTCATTATACTGCTTGCTATTTTCTACTTTCAGTCCGTCGATTTCCGTGCGGACGGGCAAGGTGCGCAAACGAAATTCTTCATTTGCCAGCGCAATCGAACTGTTTTTCGCCTGTTCGGCAGAGTGAAGCATCTGCTCGATCGGCGCCCTTCTGAGCATGGCGTTCAACTGGATTTGAGAGATCCCCACCCTCTTTTCATGGCGAAGAGCTTCGATCGCCTGTTCCGTTTCAGACTCGCGGCACTCAATCCGCCGCGCTACCTCCGGAGAAGGGCAGCAGTCCCGGGAAAGAAGCGCATCTCGGAACGATTGCAGGGCCCGTCTTTCGGACTGGATCCTCGTCCGGATGCAAGATTCGAGATTGGAGATGGCAAAGAGCTCATCCGCATCGACCTGCTGGAGCAGGCCATGGGCGGAGTGCGATCGGTAGGTCCATTCGGCCAGCTCAACGGCTCGATGGAGAGCAGCCCTCTCCAAAGGAGTGCGGTCCAAAAACTGCTGTTCCAAAGCGGCGTCCACCGACTCTCTTTTCCTGATGGCTTTTCCTGTCTTTTCCAGCGCCTCTTTTTGAGTCCCCGAGAGAAGGCCGAAAGCCTTCAAGTCGTCAAACGGGTAGCCCGTATAAATCGCATCCGTGCGAAGACCTTCCGTTTCGCGCTCAAATTTTCCCTTCCAAAGGGCAGGAGAAGGAATGGTGTATTCCTGCATCGAGGCAAACCGGTTCTGCCTGGACGCCCGGGACAGTTCGAAGGCCGCTTCGTGGTAGTAGCGGAGAAGAGCATTGAAGGGAAGCGTATCGGCCTGGGCGGCAAAAGCGCATCCAAAGGTTTCCGCAGCGAGCAGGCCGTAGCCGAAAAGCTTATCCCACCCATGCTTGGCAACGATCTCCGGCAGAGGCTGCCCGTAGACTTCGCATCGGAGGCGGGCCATCACGGCCGGATCGTCGTAGTCGATGAGCAGATAAGCTGTCCGGGCCAAGGCGGCGGAGATCCCGGCCAGGGGGAGGGCGATCAAGGCCAGAGGAAGAGCCCCTGTGGAAATCCCCAACGCCCCGGCAAATGCAGCTCCGCCCATCGAAATCGCAGAGAGGGCGCAGTAACCGATTTTCTGGGCTTTTGCGGAGGTAAAATACTCTGACTTTTCTTCCAATACAAGAGGATAG
>DAIDLB010000255.1 GCA_027449725.1 Chlamydiota bacterium | reverse complement strand
CTGGTTGGAAATCGGAGCGGCGACAGGCTTAGCGACAGTAGTGGGCAGCGCCTTGTACGTCCTATTTAGAGGAGCTGCGGGCGGAGACAGATCTGCCCCCGCAGGTCCTCAGCCAAGAGTGCCCGGTTCTGTTTCTAATTCGGACCGAGCATTAGCTTTTTCAAATCCCGTGTTCCCAGAACCATCACCCATGTCGGTTGTAGAACCCGATCCGCCGCCACCCCACGCCCTAGCGAGAATGAATCAAACGCTTGGAGGCCTCATTTCTTCAGCTCGCGCAGACGGCCTCGTGCGCGTTCGTACGCCACAAGGCATCCTCCTTCTTTATAAAGACGGCCTGCGAACAATGAGGGACATGTTTCAGGGAGGCGACCTCTCCTTTTTGGACCGATGGTACCCATGCAAGCTCCTCAAAACCTCCGCTGACAAACCGATCGATGTATACATCCACCCGGGCGACTTTCTTCGAAGCCTTGTGCCGTCATCAAATCCGAAAGAAAAAGCCCCGCATCAAAGCATCCCAATCGAATCGGCGCCCGAGCACTTCCAAGAGCGCCACGATCTGTTTGTTAACCGGGTCATTGAACTGCTGTTCATGGATACAAGGGAAATTCCCCCCGATTGGTTGGATCGTCAGATCGAGAGCCTGGCGGCGGCGGCCGATGAAAAAACCTATATCCCGCTTCCCCGCTCTCAACAGTCGCAGGGGTTAAAGGTCGATGGAATGTGGATCAATCGAGCAGCGATCCTCGATGCTTTGCTCAAAGCTCGAAATGGGGAATTCGATTCCATCAACCGGCTTACGCTGCCTTGCGAATACCTCGATACTGAATCCGGAGAGCGCATCGCCGATCGATACGGTCTTACCCCCGTAGAGGCGATCCATTCGTGGTATAAGCAAACAGACATCCTGGCGCTGGCGCACGAACACATTCAACTCGTCGCAACGAAAGCGAACACCGTCGACCGAAGACATCTTGCGAACCTTTTGCAAGACCTTAAAACACACTCCCAAATCATTATCCCTGCAAGCGATTCCTCTCCCGAGCGCTTGATCGAAACGGCACCCCTTTGCCAGGTTCTGGAGAAACTCCACAATACAAGGCGAGACAACCTTGCCGACTGGGGCGCTTATCTACCTCTAAAATCCGGCGGCTATGTACTGGCAGTTGACCTGATTCGAGAGCTAACAAGCGCACCTGCTTTGCATTTTCATCTGCAAAACCGGACCCGCACTGTCGAAGAGACAGCCGATTGGATCTACGGCACCACCAAAACCTTCGACGATTTGTCAGGATTCGTCAGCGAAAATCCGGATGCAGCCCTCGAGACTTGGGAAGTCAAACATCTGATCGACTTTTTCGAACACTACGATGGCGCGAATTGCCGTTTAGTCGAGATCCCCGATCCAAGAAAAACCGCCATGTTTAAGTTCCTCCGGACGGAATTTCTGACTTTGCTTCGCGCCTATTACCTCTATCGGGAAGGCGTGCAAATCGACCAGCCAACGATCCAATGCGAAGTAAAATTCCCCGATCTTCCAAGTGAAAATGGAACGTTCAGCCTAAAGCGGATGATAGATCCGGCTCAAAGCGTTTCAGGGGAACCGTCCGATCTCGCCGCATTTGAAGAGCTCATCCAACGCCATTGGCCAAAAAAGGAAGATGACGGAGAGCCGATTCAGATCGACCTGTCCAGTCCGCCTCGCATAATTTCGAGTTCTCTGCAACCGACAGAAAGCGCGCCAACCCGGCTGATTGCACAAGACTGGCTCGATTGGTTTAAGGAAAAAAATCTGACCGCCTTCTATGAATTCGATCTCGAGCGAGTTCGCCCCGATAACCACTATCAGGTCTATGTGGAAGGCCAACATTTTTGTGACCAGCTGGCTGCATATCTGATGAACTCGGACGACCAGGTTCCTGTAAACTATCAACGGCGGTCTGAAAATGGAAGCTTCTCCAACTCCGTCCCGCTGGGATTATTTTTACAAGATTTTAAAATTCCGGGACTTTACGTTAAGGAACTCCCTCGCGCCGCTCAAGCCCAACCGGCAAAGCCATTGCAGCAGGGCCCAACCCTGGCAATTGTGGATGCAGCGCTCATAAAACAGATCGAAAAAGCGGATCAAAGTCCGAATGGCTATACCTGCTTTTGCTTGCATCCTTCAGAAAGATCGGGTCTTGACCCGAATGTTTCTGCAATCCACTTATCCGGAAACGATCTCCGTTGGATTCAAGAGGCAGTTCAATCGGACGATCCCACTCGTTTGAAGCAAGGCTTGATTTGCTATTTTACCCTGGCCGGTTCGGAAACGGAAAAACCCGTCGAAGGGTCCATTACTGCCGAGCAATTCTTCCGGGAATTCGCCCTTCAAACAAAAAAAATTGACGCATGGATTCAGAAGCTAAACGAAAGCGAAGATCCTCTATTCCCCGAGCTCAAACTCAAGCATCCAGATTTTTCCAGCATGAGGATCTCCCGTCAAGACCTTCTCTCCGATTTGTATCGATTCCAAGAGGACCGTTCCCAGCGCCAACGCATCGAGTTTTTTTGTGAACTAATAAATCCCGCAAGCATTGCCGGACGGGAGCAGGAATTTGAATTATGCCACTTTGGCGACCCAAATATGCCGTATTTAAAAAACCGCATCGACCTGCCAAGATTGATCATGGAGTTCAACCCATCCGACTTTCTTTCTTCTCAAATGGCTGAGCAACAGACGCTCCGATCGGGCGAGTTGGAAGCAGATCCGCTTCCTAATCAAACAGACAATCTCGACCAATGGATTGCGTTCCTGTCGAGGAACCGGCAGGAGAGACTCTGGTTCAACATGATCAAAGACGAGGAGTGTATTGGCCTCTCCGTCGATCGCATGGAGCTGCTCTCTCATTTGGAGCGCTATCGAAGCACTCCTTCCGAAAATGATGAAGTTGACTGTTCCTATCTGATGCATACTCCCTACTCGCAAGAAGACTTCTACAGAGAAGGGACCTTCAATCTCGAGTGGTTTTTAGAAGAGTACTTAGCCCCGCGGAACGCTCCAAGGGACGCAAAAGCCGGCCAAAGAGGAACCCCTGAGGAATGGGTCGAGTTCCTTCGCAGTCAGCCGGCGCAGGTCTACTGGTTCAAATTCACGGGCGATCGAACCTATAGTGGAATCTATGTCTCTCGGGACAATCTCCTCGACGCATTTGAAAAAAAGTCTCCTCTGATTGGCACTTTCCATGACAAAACGATTCGCATAGCAGCCGAGGAGAATGAATATGTGGAGCAACAATGCGATCTTCAATGGTTTATAGAGACCTTCAATATTCCCGATTCAGGCGCTCTTGCAATTGATCCCGCCCAAAGACATCAGTCTCACGGAAAACAGGTCCATTTCGCCGATGAAGAACCGAAGACGCAATGGAGAATCCCGCAAAGAGCGGGTAAGACAAATTCTCCCCGCGCAGCGAAATCGCGCGCATCGAGCAGTCCTGCGCAATCGATGAAAAAAGGCGTTTACAACCTGATGCAGAAAGGCGCCATGACTTTAAAGAAGACTGTGCGGTCTGCCATTCAAAATGGGATCGCCTACAGGGATAGACATGGCAAGTTCAGCAGACGGGGTGGTTTTCGAATAGTGCCTCCCTACGACAATGAAAGTCTCGATCCGAACGATTTTGGATGGGATTTTCCTAAACTATATGATGAATTAGAGAAAAGCCTTCCTTATATTTCTTATAATGGAGTGCAGCTTAAGACAGTCGATTCTTTATTACAAGCCTTTAACACCTCAAAAGGACAGTTACAACCCTCGGGAAATATTACGCCGGCCCAACTATCGACCATCAACAGCAAAGTCTCCATGCTTTGCTGCCTCACTGACGAAGTATTGAAGACCTGCCGCGGGGAACTCAAAGCCAAATTAACTGAATTTGAAGCAGAAAATACAACTATTTCCATGCAGGAAGATGCAGAGCCGCGTATCGACATTATCTGTAATGGAAGACAGACTACGATCGAGGTCAGTTATGACTTCTATCTCTATGATCGTCAAAAAGAATCCCTCCGACCTTTAGCAGTCCAGGCAATCCTACGGATAAGCGGCAGAGATGAAATCCAAATGGAGATCCGGCATAAGACAGACCCCTCTCTAGAAGCCACGTTTATCGGAGGAAAAACCGCAGCATTCAGGTGGACTGAAGAAAAACAGCGTCTCAAAAAGAATCAAGAAGAAACGTCTATCCATTCCTCAATGATCCCCCATCTTGAAGATCCGGAATCGGAAGGACTCTCCGGTTATATACCCGATGCTTCCACCGCGGCAAGGGTGGCCCAGGCAGGCATGGCGATGACCACAAAACTGGCGTCGACGGTCTATGAAAATCTGACACACCAATCCCACCTGGCTCAAGACCATAAATACCAGATCGCGTTGAGCGTCCAAATTGAGGCCCTCCAATCCTGGCTGGCGGCAAACGTCCGATGCCAAAACGACCCTGCGGACTTGTTGAAAAACTTGAGGCTCGCCTATGAAGGGCAGCAGATAGATCGTCCCTATGAAGAGCTGTTGAGCGCGGGACGCAATAGCCCGTTCGTTCTTCATGTGATCAATGCCCTTGAAGCACTCACGGACACTTCGCTTCCCGTCCGCAAGAGGAACACGGCCTATCACAAGGCGCTGAGAAAAGCTCTCGGCTCCGATGAATACAAAGACCGTCATCCCGCCTTTGAAAAAATCAACGCTCTTTTGCGACAGCTCTGCTTCCAAAAGTTCGTCGGCAACCGGATGCAAAAGTACGAAGAGGCTCTCTTGGAGTTGGTTGTACAGGGAACTCCGGAAACGCTTACCTGTGAAACGATTGCGGACGCCATCAATACAGGCAACCGGGAAGCGAACAACTGTGTTGAAGAGCTGAAAAAAACACCCGCGGCAGGAGCCTGGCAAAAACTGACCAACGCACTGGGCGTCTTCACCGATCCCCTGGGCGGCCCGAATATTCCAGAGATCCGGTCGATCCACATGGTCAGACAGGGAGAAAATGAACCCTATCCTGTTTTTTTACTGCGGCATGGAACCCCGACCTGGCAACCCCAAGAAAGTTATCTGGGATTCCTCACCACGCCCGAAGAAGTGATCCCGGAATACCACGCTTTTCTCGAGGAAGCGGAAAAACGCAACATGCCGGTGCTGTACGTCAACCACCAAAAAATGTGGCCTGCCGGTTGGGCAGACCCCGAAGGAAAAGCAGAGTATGCACGCGCGTGCGCAATCAATACCCTCGAAAATACGCACAGAGGGTTCCATTTCCTCTCCCTTCCCTATGATGGAGAAATCTGGAAAAACAGAATCCTTTGCCAGGAAAAGACGTCTGATTGGAAAACAAGCGTCGTAGACGCGCTGGTGCATGAAAAACACGGGTTTAAACTGCCAAGAGGATGCGATGTAAGAGAGGAAGACTTTCTTCGAGTGGCCGATGCGATTCACGGACTCTACTTCCGCGGCACCCAAAAAGAACTCAACTATGAAGAGAGAAAACTCTTCCTCATGATTTTTTATTCCTATGTAAAAGAAATCATCAAAGCGAAGTACAACATCCGGCTCATGGCATCTCCCTGCAAGGACGATAAAGACAGGGGAAATGCAAGCAAGGGCGTCGATGAAGCTCTTTATAATTTGCGATGCGGCCTGGAAAATGACGATGCGGCCCTCCACCGTCTGTATGTCCGGACGCTAGCCCCCTTCATCATCAAATATGAAGGGATCATTGAGCACCGGCTTCACCCTCTTTTGAACGTCCTGGATTTCATCGCCAACCTCACCACAAGGGAAAAAGAGGCGATTCGGGCCTATTGCCCCGTGGCCGGATATTCTTACTACCCCCTTCCGATCGAAGAAGAGGACTATTATCCTATCCATACCGACATAGCCTCCGCCGTCTCCCTGCGAGACACACCCTTTGATTCCCTGGCGAAATTTCTCAATATTGCATGTCTCAAAGCCGGAACGGTCCATCTGCCGACCGCGCAATCGAAAGTGGTTTATAACAGCGGTTTCCGCGACCCCAAGACCATTGCCTGGGATTTAGAGGCTCTGAAAAGCTCGCTCAGAAGGCGGGTTTGGTTAAACGGAATCGACTGTCAATCCGACAACGATCTTGAAAAAGCCCTGGACATTGAGTCAGGAACTCTATTTGATCCAAACCGCCCTGGCTACAATTGCCATATTGGCCGCCTGGCCTGTTTAACCAAAGCGGCTGTCGGTCTTTGCGACGAGGGCTTGGAGGCATTCCTCCGAAAAAACTCTTCCCATCGCATTGGATTCGAACAGACGGATAAACCGCCTCAATTTAAAAGCCGTCTTCTCGACGACCGGAATTGGGAAACTCTCATTGAACAAGAGTATCTGCTGAAACAGGGCGAAGAGTCTATCTTCGTCAACGTACGGGCAGTCACGAACAGTTTCAAACAGACGCGAGTTACGGTTTCTCCGGTCCGCTAAAACGGCCGACCCTCAAAAAGAGGACGATGAGGAGAAACCCCAAGACGCTAACCCAGGGAAACGGCATGCCGAAGAGAGTTGGCAGGTGCTCGGCGCAATCCCCATTGGAGCCGCACGATCTTTGCAAGTTCGGCCAAAACGGCAGGAGCGACTGATAGAGGGCCGCGGCAAGCCCTACGAGGCAAAGCGGATAGGCGTAGAGGGCAAACGACCTGTCCTGCCGATAGGCGGCGATCCCAAGCTGAACGGCCAAGGGAAAAAGGGCAATCCTCTGGTACCAGCAGAGGCTGCACGGTTCTTTCAGGTCGACGACGCTGTAAAAGAGGCTCATCAACACTCCGGCGAGAGCGACGACCCAAGCCAGAACCAAACTCCACTCTTTCACCTTCACAGACGCCTCTTCAGAACTTCGGAAGAAGAGACCCCTTCCTGCGAGCGGTAGATTTTATCGATCCGCGCCGAAATCCCTTCCAAAGAAACGGTCGAAGTGGGGATCCCGTTGATATAGAGCGCCGGAACGCCGAACTCCTTGCCCATGATCCTCTCGGCCCAATGGAGGTTCCGGTCCAGCTCAGTGAAATAACAGTTCGACTCGACGCACTTTTGCAGCTCCTCCAGATCGATCCCGCCGATGTCCTTGGCAATCTTAAGGAGCTCGCTCCGCTCCGAGCCGTGGATCTCCCTCGTCCCAAAATGTTTAAAAACCGCATGCACAAAAACGAAAAACTTGTCCGGGGCCAGCTTGAAGACCGCCAAAGCAGCATTGGCGAGCGGCTTGGACCCGTCAAGAAAGGCCACGGGCACGAGGATGCAATAGGCGATCCCCGTATCGATATAGCGCTCCCGGATTTGGGGAAACACCTCTTCGATAAAGGTGCGGCACGCAGTGCAGCGGAAATCCTCCACGATCAAAAGGCCTACCCTCGCATCGCGCGACCCGATGCTCGGGTGGCCGTCCGTCACCATGATCGGCACGGGCTGGCCCGACGCCACCCACCTGTAAATAAGCGCAGACACAATGAGCGCCACCGCCACGCAAGAGGCAGCCAGGACGAAGAGCTGCTGGATTGTTTTCTTGGGTCTCATAAGCGTTTCATAACCCAAAGACAAAAAATTTGCTAGGGGACTCCGTCCCCCTGCCCCTGCTAAGGGGGCGAGCCCCCCTTAGAACCCCCTGTTTTTTTGTTCCACTTCGTGGAACAAAAAAACAGGGG
>DAIDLB010000254.1 GCA_027449725.1 Chlamydiota bacterium | reverse complement strand
CGAAATGACGTTACCCGCCAAATCCGTAATGCTGACAATCGTATTATTGAAGGTCGCTTTCACATGTGCAATCCCTGACGGCACTGTTCTCTGGATCTTCTTTTTAACGCGGACGCCCGCTTTTTTCGGAGGGGCTTTCTGTTCTTGCTTTGCCAAGGCTTTATTCTCCTCTAACTCTCATTAAATTTTCTTGTTTGCTACTGTCTTTCGTTTGCCCTTGCGGGTTCTCGAATTGGTGCGGGTTCTCTGTCCTCGGACAGGCAGTCCTACGCGATGTCTTGTCCCGCGGTAGCAGTTGATTCCGATCAATCGCTTAATGTTGTTCTGAATCTGACGCCGCAAGTCTCCCTCTACAATGCACTTGGATTGCAGGTAAGCGTTTATGCGCGCGATATCGTCTTCAGTTAAATTTTTAGCTCTCATGTTCTTATCGAGATCGAGTTCCTCGATAATCTGATTCGAGAGCGTGCGCCCAATCCCGTAAATGTATGTAAGAGATATTTCAACTCTCTTTTCCCCAGGGACATCGACACCAACTATTCTAGGCATATTCGTTCCTTAATTTGACAATATAAAATAACACACGATCTTGTTTACTGACAACCGTCAACGACCACGTAGTCGTCCCCTCTTCATAAATCCGTCGTAACGCTTCATGAGTAAGTGCGATTCAATCTGTTTCATGGTGTCCAGGATAACACCTACCAGGATCAGCAGCGATGTGCCGCCAAAAAACTGGCTGATTCTTGCATCGACGCCCATAAGCCGTCCCACCAACGTCGGAAGGATCGCAATGATTGCAAGAAAGAGTGCTCCTGCAAGTGTAATCCGGCTCATCGTCTGTTCAAGAAAATCCTGGGTAGGCTTGCCCTGTCTGATTCCAGGGATAAAAGCCCCATTTTTTTTCATATCGGAGGCAATCTGCTCTGGTTTAAATTGCGTCGCCGTCCAAAAGTAAGTAAAAAAGAAAATCAGGGTAACATAGAAAAACATGTATACCCAGGTTCCCGGAGAGAGGTAGGAGGTCACCTGTCCAATCCAGGTATTTTTCCCTATAAACTGTCCAATCGTTGCCGGAAACATCAATACCGAAGCTGCAAAAATGACAGGAATCACACCCGCATAGTTAATTTTTAAAGGGATGTGTGAATTTCCACCCTGAACTTCATGCCGTCCGACAATGCGTCTTGCGTATTGCAGCGGAATTCTTCTCTGGCCCTGAATCACCAAAATCGTCCCTACGATGATGAAAACAAAGAGCGCTGCAAGAACAACGAGGGTCGCAAAAGAGAGCTGCCCTACTTCCTGCGAATTCAGGTTCAACTGGTTGATGATCGAGCCTATCGTAGTAGGCAGCGAGGAGAGGATGCCTAGGGCAATGATCAAGCTGATTCCATTGCCGATACCTTTTTCCGTAATTTGCTCCCCGATCCACATCAAAAGAAGTGTTCCGCCGGTCATCGTGAAAATAAAAACCAGGTAAAAAAGCCACGAAAATCCAAAAATCTGAAAATCCATCAGCTGCGAAAGGACAATACCCGGGTTCGACTGGTTCATCTGAACAGCGTATTTCGCATACATGGCCGATTGCAGGATCGCTAGGAAAAGAGTACCAAACCGGGTCCATTTGGACAGTTTGCGCTTTCCGTTGTCCGGGCTCTCTCGAATCTCCCTTTGCAAACTCGGAATCACCGTAATCAAAATTTGCAGAATGATGGATGCTGAGATATAGGGCATGACCCCCAAAGCAAAGACCGTCATCTGCGCAAATGCGCCGCCGGAGAAGATATCGACGAGCTGAAACAAGTTCTGTCCTCCTCCGGTAGCGTATTTAAATAGTGTGATCGCTACATCTGCATTGATGCCCGGAACCGAAATATAAGCTCCAACTCGGCACACCGCCAACAAAATCAAGGTGTACAAAATCTTTACTCGCAGTTCGGGAATCGAAAAGACTCTCCTGATCGCATCAACCATTAGAATTTCCTTAAGCTTCGATCAACGTAAACGCAATTGCCTTCGCTTCCAACTTCGCTTTGGCGCCTTCAGAAATCGCATGCGCTTCGATCGATACTTTTTTATCGATATCGCCAGTCGCAATGATCTTATATCCACCGGGAAGCTCTCTTGGAATCAACCCTTTTTCGCGCAGCGTCTCGAAAGTGACTTTCTCTCCGTCCGCAAAGTACTGATTGATCCTATCCAGAGTGATTTCCTGGGATGCCTTCTCAAAACGGCCCCGGGTAAAGCCCCGAACAGGAAGCTTACGGTAGAGAGGCACTTGGCCACCTTCGTAGCCATAGCGATGGTCGTACCCTCGACGGCTTTTATCGCCTTTTGATCCTCGGCCGCAGGTTTTACCCCGTTTGCAGCCAGGTCCTCGACCGACTCGGCGGCTGTTTTTTTCAGGACGACTTGTGTTTTTCAATTGAGATAATTGGATCATACCGCTTCCCCTCTTCGTTCGGAGAGACATTTTTCTCTATTCTTCAGGCGCAGAAGAGCTTTAAATGTCGCCTTCACCTGGTTCAATGGGTTGTTCGATCCCAAACTTTTTGCAACGACGTTTTTTACACCGCCAAGTTCCAATACAGAACGGACTTTCGATCCGGCGACAATGCCTGTTCCCTCGGGAGCCGGCTTAAGAAGCACTTTCGATCCATCCCATTCCACTACGATTTCGTGAGGGATCGTCGATCCCTCCATCTCAATCGTAATGACATTCTTTCTCGCTGCATCGCTTCCTTTGCGGATAGCATCGGACACTTCATTTGCTTTTGCAAATCCATAACCGACGCGGCCTTGTCCGTCGCCGATGAGAATCAACGCGGAAAAGCTGAACTTTCTCCCGCCTTTGACCACCTTCGAGCATCGGTTGATATAAAGTACTTTTTCCTCAAATTCACTGCTCGAGTCATCGTGACGATTTCTTTCCATTTCCCTGGCCATGTTTATTCCTCAATTAAAAATTCAAGCCGGCTTCGCGAGCAGCGTCGGCGAGCTGAGCCAAAAGCCCATGATACTTACAGCGGCCACGGTCGAAAACGACAGCGTTGATATTCTTTTCTTTAGCAATCTGTGCGATCTGCTGGCCAATCGTCTTCGCCGATTCTTTGGATTTACCCAAACTCTTATTGGCTTTGGACTGGGTTCCGATTCCTGCAATCGTTACACCTTTCTCATCGTCGATCAGCTGGGCATAGATATGCAGATTCGTCTTGGATACAGACAGACGGGGCTTTATTGCAGTACCCGATGTCAGACCATTGCGAACTCTGTGAACTCGAGCCCATCGGGATTTTGCTCTTTTCTTCAGTGAATTATCCATAATTCTTATTTACCTTTTGCTGCCTTGCCTTCTTTCTTACGGACGAATTCGTTTTCATAACGAATCCCTTTGCCCTTATACGGCTCAGGCGGTTTCATTGCTCGTACAGCAGCTGCAAATTGCCCTACTTCATGTCGATCAGATCCCTTAATAGTGATCGCAGTTCCTTTTTCAACAGTTACTTGCAGCGTTTTAGGGATCTCAACTGCGGTCGGGTGGGAATAGCCAAGCTGCAGATCAAGTTTTGAACCTGCAACAGCTGCCTTGTATCCAACGCCAATCAGTGTCAGTTTCTTTTCGAAACCTTCGCTTACGCCGGTAATCGCATTGCGGACCAATGCCCAAAAGAGTCCATGCTCGGCTTTGCTCAGCTCGATTGCCTCTTCGCGGTTTACATGCAGCTGATCGCCTTCCGTTACCAATTTCAAGCCGTGTGCAAGTTTCACCTGAACAGCGCCTTTCGGCCCCTTCACGTGTACTTGGCCGTCAGCCGTTGCCTTTATTTCCACACCCTTCGGGAGAGAGATAGGCTTTTTCGCTAATCTTGACATTCTCAGTTTCTCCTACCAAATCGTGCAAAGGATCTCGCCGCCAACCTTAAGGTTGCGGGCTGTTTCACCATCGAGCACGCCTTTGCTCGAAGTAAGAATTGCAAGTCCCATCCCATTCATAATATTTGGAATCTCTTGATATCCAATATATCGTCTCAGTCCGGGCTTAGATTCCCGCTTCAAACCATGAATGATGCTCTTGCGGTTTTTGTTGTATCTGAGGAAAACGCGAATCTTCTTCAGCTCGTCATTAACGAGGTAGTTCTCTACAAAACCGAAGCGCTTGATGATCTCTAGAATTTGCAAGATCATTTTGCTGCTGCGCAAATCGACATAGCGGTGCTGCGCGTCTTTTGCATTGCGCACCTTGGTCAGCATTTCTGAGATTGGATCATTAAAAGCCATATTTTACCCCTTACTTGAACGGAAAGCCCAGCATCGATAACAGCTGGAAGCAGTCATCGTCGCTTTTTGCAGTCGTTACAATCGTAATATTCATCCCTTGCGTACGTTTCACTTCGTCCAGATTAATCTCAGGAAAAATCTGCTGATCAGTGATTCCAAAATTATAGTTGCCTCGTCCATCGCCTTTCTTGTTGAAGCCTCGGAAGTCGTGGATTCTCGGCGATACGATATTACAGAATCTGTCGAAGAAATCATACATTCTTTTGCCACGGAGTGTCACCATCAGACCGATCGGCTGTCCTTCTCTAAGCTTGAAGTTCGAAATCGCCTTCTTCGCTTTAGTGACTATGGGCTTTTGTCCAGAAAGCATGCTCAATTCTTTGCCATGATCCTGAATTGCGTTCTTATCTTTCAGAGCTTCTGAGAGTCCCATACTGATCACAATCTTGCTCAGCTTGGGCATTTCCATGGCGCTTCTGCCTGGGTGCAGGTTGCGCAGCTCGGGCAATACCTGCTCTTTGTACTTTTTTTGAAGAATAGACATAGGTCCTATGCTGGTTTTTTAACTGAGCGGTAGACGACTTCTTTCGAGCCGTCGCGATAGACTAGCTTTCGCTCGCCGCTTTGATCCTGTTTAACTTGCAGCTTTAATGGCTGATTTTCTTTATCACAGAGGCATACATTGGATACATGAATGGGTGCTTCCATCTCAACGATGCGCCCACCCGGCGTTTCCTGTGTTCTCTTCAGATGTTTCTTCCGAATGTTCACCCCTTGAATCAGAACGCGATCTTCTGTTCTCATCAAGACTTCGCCCGCTCTTCCTTTGTCATTGCCGGCGATAACCAATACGCGATCGCCCTTTCGAATTTTTTTGCTCATCATCTTCCTCAAATAACCTCTGGAGCCAGCGAACTGATCTTCACGAATCCGCTATCGCGGACTTCCCGTGCAATCGGACCAAAAATACGTGTTCCTTTCGGATTGTTCTTGTCGTCGATAATCACGCAGCTATTGTCATAAAATCGGAGAAGCGAGCCATCCGGCCTGCGGATGTAACCCTTCGTCCTTACTACGACCGCTTTAACGACGTCGCCTTTCTTTACCGCACCTTTCGGATCGGCTTCCTTGATCGAGCAGACAATGATTTCGCCAACGGCTGCGTAGCGCTTTCTCGATCCGCCAAGGACCTTAAAGCAACGCACCTTCTTTGCGCCTGTATTGTCAGCTACAGTCAGATTTGTTTCCTGTTGAATCATACTCGTTAAACCCCTATCCCTATTGCATCACTTCGACGACTCGCCATCGCTTCAGCTTGGAAAGAGGGCGTGTTTCCATAATTCGAACTGTTTGTCCCAACTCAAGGGCATCTGTTTCGTCGTGAGCGTAGAATTTCTTGCTCAGCTCGATGACTTTGCCATACTTGGGATGGCGCATTTTTTTGGTAACGCGAACAGCTACCGTCTTATCCATTTTATTCGAGATAACGACGCCGACTTTTTCTTTGCGCCCTCGTCTTGTTTGCGTGTCCATTAAGCCTCTCTCTGCTGTTGTGTCATGAGCGTCAGGATGCGCGCGCGCTCATGCCGCTTTTCTTTCAATAAATGTGGCTTTTCCAGCTTTCGCTGGAGAGCCAATTCATTGCGAAGCATAAAAATCTCTGCTTCCAGATCCGCTGCAGCCTTTTGCAGCTCTTCTACCGACCTTTCGGAGGCAGACGCCTTTTTTCGTTTAGCCATATTAGACTTCCTCCAGCCGGTCGACAAATTTTGTTTTAATCGGCAGTTTAGCAGCGGCAAGCCTCAATGCTTGCTGCGCCTCTTCCCGAGTTACGTTCGCTACTTCGAATAAAACACGTCCCGGTTTTACGCATGCAACCCAAAATTCGGGAGCGCCTTTACCAGTACCCATTCGTGTTTCAGCCGGTTTTTTTGAAACAGGCTTATCCGGAAAAATCTTAATCCAGACCTTGCCTTTACGGCTAAAGAAGCGGCTGATCGCTACACGGCATGCTTCAATTTGCTTTCCGTTAATCCAGCCTCGCTCCATCGCCTGCATTCCGAATTCGCCGAACTCGACAAAAGCTCCGCCCTTCGCATTTCCTGCAAGAGACCCGCGCTGTTGTTTTCTAAATTTCGTTCGTGTTGGCATCAGGGCCATGATTAACCTCCGCTCGCAGATTTAGGAGCACGAAGAACCTCTTCACCGCGATTGATCCAGACTTTAACTCCGATCGATCCGTAAGTAGTTTCTGCACGTCCCATTGCGTAATCAATATCAGCTCTGAGTGTATGAAGAGGAATTCGTCCCTCTTTATACCATTCAACTCGAGCGATTTCTGCTCCACCGATTCGCCCGGAAATCTGCACTTTGATCCCTGCAGCTCCTGCATCCATCGATGTTTGCATCACTTTCTTCAACACTCTACGGAACGGAATCCGTCTCTCGAGCTGTTTTGCAATTCCGTCTGCAACAAGCTTTGCATCGAGATCGGGGCGTTTGATTTCCTCAACTTCGATCCATACTTCCTTGCCGGTAAAGTTTCTCAGATCAGCTTTCAAAACGTCAATCTCAGCCCCTTTTTTCCCGATCACAAGTCCTGGACGGGATGTAAAAATGGTCACTTCGATCTTTCCGCTCATCCGCTTGATTTGCAGACGGGAAGCGCCTTGGCAAGCCGGCTTAGACATCAGGTACTTGCGGATTTTTCTATCTTCCGCGATCAGTTGTCCAAACTCTTGCTTGTTGGCATACCAGTTTGATAGCCATCTTTTTCGTGTTACAAGTCTAAAACCGGTTGGCGATACTTTTTGTCCCATTCCCCTACCCTTGATTTGCCGTTACGATTACAGTAAAATGGCTCGTCCGTTTATTAACGGGAACGGAGGAACCTTTGCTTCTCGGTTTGGCTCTTCGCAAAATGGGTCCTGGATCGACTCTCACTTCATGAACCTTGAGATTTTCACGTCGCAGATCGAGCTGCGTTTCGGCATTCGCCACCGCGCTGTCGAGTGTCTTCTTAATGAGACGTCCACCACGGAGTTTACAGTATTCCAACTGCAGGGATGCTTGATCGACCGGCAGACCGCGAATCAGGTCGGCCGCATACCTTGCTTTGCGCGGACTAATTCGAACAAAGCGCGTGATTGCTTTAGCTAATTGCATGCTTATTCCTTCCTACGTCGATGCTGCTGCTGACTTTTTCGGATGTCCTTTAAAAGTTCTCGTTGGCGAAAACTCTCCCAGGCGGTGTCCAACCATATTTTCAGATACATAGACACTGATAAATTTCTTTCCATTATGAACATCGAACGTATGTCCGACCATATCCGGCACAATCATGGAACGTCTAGACCAGGTCTTAATGTTCTTTTTGGCGCTTTGCTGATTCATCTTTTCAACTTTCGCTTTCAGATGGTGATCGACAAAGGGTCCTTTTTTTAGAGATCTTCCCATTGTTTACCTACTGCGTTCCTTGACTACCCATTTCTTTGTTTTCTTTTTCGAGCGCGTTCTAAAGCCTTTGGTAAATTGTCCCCATGGAGTTTGAGGAAGATTTCCCTTGCCGCGCCCTTCGCCCCCGCCATGAGGGTGGTCAACCGGGTTCATATGCACGCCGCGTACGGTTGGTCGAATACCGAGCCAACGCTTCCGTCCCGCTTTCCCGAACACGCGAAGATTATGCTCCGCATTCGATACAGCCCCGAAAGTTGCCCGGCAATCTTCGTTGATGAGCCGCATTTCGCCGGATGGCATACGGAGAGTCGCATAGCCGTTGCTTCGACCCTGGAGCTGCGCAGAAAGTCCGGCAGACCTTACTAGTTGGGCGCCACGGCCCGGTCGGAGCTCGATATTATGGATGACAGATCCGACTGGCATGAACTTCAATCTCATGCAGCATCCGACTTTAAACGGAGGCTCGTCGGAAGTGCAAACCTGATCCCCTTTTTTCATTCCTTGCGGGCAGAGGATAAAGCGCTTTTCGCCATCGACATAATGGAGTAGGGCAATCAAGGCAGACCGGTTTGGATCGTATTCGATGCCAGCAACAGTTGCCTGAATGTTTTCCTTATCTCGTTTGAAATCTATCAAACGGAATCGTTTTTTGTGGCCCCCGCCTTTATGGCGGCAGGTGATGTGTCCGCTATGGTTGCGTCCGTTTGTCCTGCGCTGCGGCACAAAGAGTGATTTTGGCGCTTCTTTTTCAGCCGGATCAAGCTCGATCAGCGTCGGGAGAACCAATTTGCGCTGTCCCGGAGTAATCGGTCTAAAATGCTTAGGCATATGGTCTTCCTTTATACTGTCTCGTCAATCTTGTTGCCAGGTGTCAGCGTCACAATCGCCTTCTTACCGCCGGGAGTCATCCCTAAACGGCCTCTTACGCGGCGCTGCTTTGGCTTAATCGTTACGGTATTGACGGACAACACCTTCACTTTTTTATCGGCATAAATTTCCTCGATAGCCCGAGCGATTTCGCACTTATTGGCTGAAGGAAACACATCGAACACGAGCTTTGGCGTCTTGCATCGGCTTGTGCACTTGTTGCTGGTAGATTCATGCAAATTTTCCAGCACGCGGGACTTTTCAGTCATCCGGCGGCTTTTGATGATAGAATATGGACTTTTCTTTGTCATAGTATTAACCCAGAATCGCTAGCAGTTGATCGACAGCCGAATCCAGGATCACGATATCTCGGCAAAGTGCGAGTTCATATCCATTCACTGTCTGAAAATTGGAAAATTCCTTTTTCGGAATATTTCTAGAGCTGAGAAACAGCTCGGGATGGGACGCCTTTTCACCCAGGAAAAGAACGCGCCCTTCCAGAAGCTCTTTCGACTTTAAAAAACCGGCAACCACCTTGGTCTGTGGTTTTTCCATTTTTTCGCCTTGAAGCACATGGACTTGATCTGCTTTGATTTTCTCAGCGAGAAGGAAACGAATCGCAGCTTTACGCTCTTTTTTATTGATTCGAACGTGCTGATCAAATTTAGGCTTCGGACCAA
Source organism: Chlamydiota bacterium (assembly GCA_027449725.1). Taxonomy (GTDB): domain Bacteria; phylum Chlamydiota; class Chlamydiia; order Chlamydiales; family SM23-39; genus JAKBAE01. The sequence goes on along the minus strand of DAIDLB010000254.1, from coordinate 8,667 downwards.
ACACGATCCCTCCGCCTTTGTACTGAGGAGCTGCGAAACAGCCCTGACGAGCTCTTCCCTGCCCTTTTTGAGGATGGGGTTTTCGTCCGGTGCGATTGATTTCTTTTCGACCCTTGGTGTTTGCCGACCATTGGCGGGCATTGTTGCGGATGGCGACAAGGTAGTCCTTAACCATCTGCGAATGTGCTTCTACACCCAAAAGCGCATCGTCGATCTGAACGGAACCGATTTCCTTACCGCTTAGATCATATTTCTTAAGAGTTGCCACGGTGTTATTCCTTTTCCGTTATTTTTTCTTAGCCGTTTTCTTGACAGCGCGACTGACTGTTACGACCGTATTGCGACTGCCGGGAACCGCCCCTTTCACAAGGAGAAGATTTCCTTTAATCGCCACGACCCTCAAATTTTGCACTGTCTTGAGATCCCCGCCCATGCGAGAAGCTCTCTTCCCGTTCGGGAAGCATCGTCCCGGAGTTGTACGCTGACCGGTAGAGCCGGCATGGCGATGAAAACCCGATCCATGGGCAGCAGGCCCGCCAGAGAAGCCATGCAGCTTCATGACGCCCTGGAACCCTTTTCCTTTCGACACGGCTTGAACATCAACAAATTGAACACCGTTGAACAGGCTCAAGTCCAGCAATTGCCCGACTTGGTACTGCTCCGCATCTCCGACGCGGGACTCTTTGAGGCAGCGGTGAGATTCTACTCCCGCCTTCGCAAAATGGCCTTTGATCGGCTTCGTCTGATTTCTTGCCCTGGATTTCGTAAGCGGTACCCCCGCAAGCTGAATCGCCCCGTAGCCGTCTTTCTCGGCACTTTTGATCTGGACGACCGGATTCGGGTCTACTTGGATAACCGTGCAAACGACGACTTTTCCTTGCTCGTCGAACACTTGGGTCATCCCTTTTTTCTGCCCCGTCAAAGTCAGTGACATAATGGTTTTTCCTTTAAACTCGTAATATCAATCCATTGCACATTTCTTACCCGATTTTCCGGATGAGCAAATGTGAAACTTTTAGCCAGCTTTCGACATGGAACATCTGACTTAAAAAGATAAGCAAAGAGCATATCCATCCTCGTGTTTTCCCTCAATTTAAATCTCAATCTCCACAGAGATACGCCCCAAAAATACACGCTCATCTACCTTAAACAGACTGTTTTAGGGTCTATCGGAATTTCCACAAGTTCACCTTCGCGAAGCTTGCGTCTTTTTCGGAAAAATTTCGGATCAGCGTCGGCCGTGACCTCAATTTTCCCTTTTAGATCAGAAATTCTGGAGCCTCTGTCAACCTCCAGCTCTAAAATTTCCTTAACACACCCCTCTACGCGGATATGGATTGTCCTGGCTTCGGGAATGTCGAACCGCATGCACCGATCCGGCAGAAGAGCAATGTCGATACCGGATAAGTCTGCGAATGGCTTCAGGCCGGCTTTGCGGAGAGCAGCTCCGAGACATTCGCCCGGTCGGAGTTTATACTTGCCGGGACGCTTTACATGGCCAGCCAATTCAATCCAGACTTCGGGAAGCGGCTCTTTTTTTTCCCATTTTTGAAGCCGCTCCAGGCTGCGGGCGCTCGTGAGCTTTGAAATCGTGAAAACGGTAGAGATGAGAGCGAGAATAACGACGAAGAAGATCCATTCGCTTTTTTGTAACGACGGGGGCGATTGGGCCATAGAATCCTTCCCTGCGCCGAGAACGGCGCAGAGAACGTGGTTTAAAACTTACACTTCCAGTGTAATCTTTTTTACTACATGACCGGAGAGATAGTTCTGGTGGTAGTAGTCTGTTACGTTGCAAACAGTTGCTGTCAAGCTGAATGTCAGAGCCGTAGCCGCTGTGACCAGCGCAGCTCCGTAAACCACTGCATAGGAAGCAAAAAAGCCGTTCGCAGAAGCCGATACCGATTTGACCAACTTGATCATCGAGTGCTGGAATCTGGAGCTGAGGCCGCTTTGAACTTCCGGCGATGAATCCGCAGCCAGCCTCGATACCTGCCAGGCTTCGTATGCATCGGAGGCGAATTTCGGCACTTCGAACATATCGGACAACGCGTCAAAGATCGTCCCGACATTTCCGAGCACTTTGTTTGCCGGATTGAAGACCGAAGCGGAGAACAGTCCCATTGCGCAGAATTCGGTGATATTATGCCCGAATTCAGTCGCCCGGTAGGCGGTCATTTTTTCATTGAACGTCCCTTTGATCATGCCGGGGAAGCCCGCAACCAGCGAGAAAAAATATGGAACCGACGAGACGGCTGTATATGCGCCGACAATCCCGGCTGTGACCGTATCTCCACATGCAAGAGCTGTTTTTTTGACCAAATTCATGAAGTCATAGGCGCCTTTTGCGCTTGTCGTCCACTCTTTGGATGTTGCCAGAAAACTTCCGGAAGTCTCTGGCTGCTCGATATATACTCTGTAAGATCCTACTTTCGCTTCTAATGTCATGAGACACCTCTCTGTTAATGGAGCAAAAAGAATAGATAGAGGCTGATTTAATGTAAAGAGAAGCCTTGACAAACAGAAATTTAAAGATTTCTTAATGCGACTGCTGCGTATGAAATAGGAAGCTTTCCATCCAGTCGCTGCATTTCGCTTGCTCGGCGATTTTTAAAAGCGTTCTTGGTTCTTCGGCATCCGGTATGGGCGGGTGGAGACCGGCTGCGATCAGAATGGGAATCACCTCCCAATAATCGGTAGCTGCGGCAAGCCTCCAAAGATGGTTTCCCCACTCCTGTTTTGCTGCGTACTTCGCCAGATTCAATGCGAGGTAATCCTCATCGACTTTCTCCTTGGCATACTGATCGATACACCAAAGGGCGGCATCTCCGTCATCCTCCAAGCGCCATTCGGAAGCTTGAAAAGAAAGACGCTCGCAAAATAACGAAACGCGGCTACGTGCATTCCGCTGCATTTGATGCACAACCTCATGGAAGCTCAAAGGTTCCGTATGCTCGAAAGGGATCTGGACTGGGCTTCTTGCATTGAACGCGGCAATCCAATCCCTGTTAGTTTCCGTCTGTTCAATCTCTGGGTAGTCATATCCATTCCGCGCCTTCCAGGAAACCTGATGTTTGAAGAGAGAGGGAATCGCCTCCCAGTAATTGGCCGCAGCGCTCGCGCTCCAAAGAATTTCTTCGCATCCCGCTTTCTTCAGATCCAAAGCAAGGCGATGGATGAGCAGAGTCGGAGGAGCAGGTTCTCTGTGGCGAGCTGCAAGCCGCTCTTTCAGCTTGGAAAGTCCAGGCAAACAGCAAATCGCATGGTAAGCCTGTCTGCGAAACTCATTTTCACGATGGTGGAGGTCTTCTCGATAGAGTTTCTCAAAACTATTGAAATCCAGGGTAGGATAATGCCTTTCTTTACGGTCGCTGCGAAGCGACACATAGATCTTTTGGATCGCTTCCAGGAAACCATCTCCTTCGCGGATCGCAAACCTTTTTCTCCATTGGTCTCCGTGGTTTGCGACATAAGGGTGGTTTCGCAGTTTATTCAAGAGAGAGTTTGCGATAGCGTCGACCTGTAACCGTCTGTCTTCGTTATTTTCTCGGTAGACGATCGCTTCGAGCGGTCTTCGATTTACAATTTCCTGATAGCCGCGGGGGCTCAATGCGGGTTCTGTATACATCAGAGGGAGTCTGCAAATTAAGGTTCAGTCGATTTTCGGGTTCTTTTGAGCCGATTTTCGATTCTTTTTTCGGGGATTATATACTCTTGTCGATATTATCCCCGACAAAAGAATCGAAAAGCGGCCAAAATAATCCAAAAAATCGACGAACCCTTAAATTGCAGACACCCTCTAAGCTCTTTTCTTAAAAAGTGAATGGAATTGAAATGCCTCGCAGCCAGTCGGCGGCGGACATCGCTTTTTTCCCTTCCAGCTGGACATCGAGGAGTTCCAAAGCGCCGTTTTGCGCGGCGACGATGCAACGTCCTTTTTCGCCGGAAAGCAGGGCCCCTGGAGCGCCTATCGCGTCCAAAAGCGCCGAGCGGAGGATTTTTAATTTCTTCCGCTCCCCGCCCATTTCAATCCAGCACCAGGCTCCGGGTCTTGGCGAAAGGGAACGCACCAAATTATGGAGGCTTCTCGCTGAGCGGTTCCATTGGATCTCCGTCTCTGCCGGTTGGATTTTAGGCGCGAAGGTCGCTTGTGATTCGTCTTGGACTGCTCCCGGAGGAATTCCCGTTTCAAAGCGGCGGATGACTTCGAGGAGGAGCGGTTTGGAGAGGGTGCAGAGGCGCTCCTGCAGATCGCCGTAGTTCATGTCGAGCGGCAGCGGCAGCCTCGCTTCCGCGATCACATCTCCGGCATCAAGCCGGTAGACCATCTTTTGGATCGAAACGCCCGTCTCCGGATCGCCGTTCATCAAGGCGCGCTGGATGGGAGCGGCGCCGCGGTATTTGGGAAGGAGGCTGGCATGGACGTTGATGCAGCCGAGAGGGGGGAGCGAGAGGAGTTTTTGCGGCAGGATCTGCCCAAAAGCAGCCACGACATAGAGATCCCCTTTCAAGTCGGAGAGCGTCTCTAAAAATTGGGGATCGGATGACTTTTCGGGCTGCAGGATCGGAAGGTCGGGATCGAGAAGCGCTGCCGCCTGTTTGACCGCCGAGGGCGCTACCTTAAGACTCCGTCCCTGCGGGCGATCAGGCTGCGTGACAACAGCAGTAATCTTAAGTCCACGCTCAAACAGAAAACGAAAAAGCTCCGCCGCAAAGGGTGGGGTTCCAAAGAAAATAAGGTTCATTGTTATCGGTTTGGCTGAGCTAATTCTTCTCGTTCGAGGTCTTCTTCCGAAGATTCTTCCGGCTCGTGAACTACTCCATGAAGGCCCATCAACCCCCGCTTGGTCGACCGGCAAAAATCGATCCACCGCCGGATCTCGGGGATCATTTCGATTTCCCCTTCGATCCGGGCGATTGCCTCTTCCAGGCGAAGGCCTGAGCGATAGGTTAGCTTAAAGGCTTTGGAAAGCTCTCTTCGGACGGAGAGGGAAAAACCATGACGCTTTAACCCAATCAGATTGATGCCGCCGAATTTGAAGGGGATGCCGCCGCCAATTGTGTAGGGAGGGACGTCGCGCGACACTCCGCTAAACCCTCCGACCATTGCGTATGCTCCGATGCGGGAAAACTGATGGACGGGGGTCATCCCGCCGATGATCGCGTTGTCTTCGACGAGAACATGCCCCGCCAGCATGGCGCTATTGGCCATGATGACCCTGTTGCCGAGCTCGCAATTATGCGCGACATGGCAATAGGCCATGATCAGACAGTTGTCTCCGATTTTTACCGCCGAATTTTCCTGGCAAGACGAGTTGATCGTCACATATTCGCGGATTTCACAATTCTTACCGATGAGGACAAAGGTTTTTTCGCCTCTAAATTTTCTGTCCTGGGTCTTTGTTCCGATGCTCGCGCCGGGCCAGACGACCGTTCCCTCTCCGATGGTCGTAAAGCCATCGATATAAGCGTGGGATTTGATTACGACATCGTCTTTGAGCGTGACATTGGCCTTTACTACCGCAAAGGGCTCCACCGTAACACGGCTCCCCAAAGTAGCTCCTTCTTCAACGACCGCCAGTGGATGAATATTTGACATGCAATTCCGATTCGTTAGCAAGAGCCCATCCAAAGATTTCGGACAGATTCCAGGTTGTTCATTAGAGTTGTTCCTTATCGACCATGGCAAAACTCAATTCCGCCTGTACGGCCAACTGGTCGCCGATCGTCGCTTTCGCCTGGATTTTTCCTCCGGTTCCGCTGATGTGGAGCCCCTTGACGTGGAGATGGAGAACATCGCCCGGCACCACAGGTTTGCGGAATTTCGCATTCGCCACATTGAGCAGGACGGCGATCTTTTTCGTATACCCCTTTTTATATACGAGAATGCCCCCCGTTTGCGCCAGAGCTTCCAATAGGAGCACGCCCGGCATGATGGGAGCTCCGGGGAAATGGCCCTGGAAAAACGGCTCATTTACGGTCACGTTTTTAACGCCGAGAATTTCGTTTTCTTCCAAATTGATATGCAAAATCCGATCGACCAGCAAAAAAGGATACCGGTGGGGGAGGATGCTCGCGACCTCCTTCGAATCCATGATAAAATCCCTCTCTTTCATCGGCCGCCTCTGACTGTAGATTCGATCCGGCAAAGCCTCTCTGCCAGAGCAATATTGCTCGTATGGCCGGAACAAATTGAGATGATATGGGCCTTCAACGTTTTTCCGATCAGTTTGAGGTCTCCGATCAAATCAAGAATCTTGTGCCTGACCATCTCGTTGGCAAAACGGAGCCCTTCGGGATTCAAGACGGTGTCGCCTTTGACGATCACGGCATTATCGAGACGGCCGCCCCGGATAAACCCCTTTTCAATAAGAGGGGAGATTTCTTCATACAGGGCAAACGTCCGGCAGGGAGCGATTTCGTCTCGAAACCCGCTTTGGCCCACCTGAAATGTGTAAAATTGGGAGCCGATCAATTTTGACTGGGGATAGTGGAGCGTGTAGCTGATCCGAAATTCGGAAGAAGGGAGGGCAACGAGATGAATTCCTTTGTCCGACCAAAAGATCGGCTCTTCCACTTCTAAAACCTCTCTCGGCTCGCCTTGCAAAACGGTTCCCGCTTCATCGAGCATTTGTACAAACGCCTTGGAACTGCCGTCGCAGGCCGGAATTTCAGGGCCTTTGACTTCGATCCGGACATTGTCGATTTCATAGGCGCTGAGGGCTGCGAGGAGATGCTCCACCATGTAAAGGTCGGCTCCTCCGGCTGAAAGCCTTGTCGATCGGAACGTATCCTTGACCGAGTCGAGCCGCGCCGGAATTACCGGCCTTCCCGGAAGGTCGGTCCTCTCGAAAACGATGCCCGTTCCGGGAGGTGCGGGCAAAAGTCGGATCGCTCCCTCTTCGCCAGTAAATAAACCCACCCCGGAAATGGAAGCTTCGCGCTTCACCGTTTTTTGCAATCGTTCCTCCGAGCCCCGCGAAAAAAAGCCGTGCGGGAGCTTAGGGAAAAAGTTAAACGACTCTCTTTATTTCGGGCAAGGGTTCTTTCGCCCTCTCAACCGGGAAAGGACAAATCCGAGAAGGCACAGTCCGGAAAGAGAGAAGATGCCGCTCTCGCCCCAAAGCGAGTAAAGCGTGCGCGCCCGTTTCAACGGAATGGTGACAAATAGCGCGTCAGCTCCGTCTTCCCTGCCCTCTGCGACGATGCGTCCGGAGCAATCGATCGCTCCCGTGATGCCCGTACAGCACGCCCGCAAGACGGGAATCCCGTTTTCCACCGCCCGGATCGCCCCATGGTTATAATGCTGCCGCGCCAATTTCGTCTCCGGAAACCAGCCGTCGTTCGTCAGGTTGACAAGCAGTTCGGCCCCCCGTTTGCACGACTCCCGGATGATCCCTCCGTGGGTCTCTTCCATACAAATCGAAACACCCATCGGGACGCGTCCAAAAAAAAGCTTCGGCTCCGTCCCGGGCTCAAAAGAAGCGCTGATTCCAAACTGATCGTTGATCCAGCTTGAAAGCCACCCCCAGCCTCTCAGGGGTACATATTCGCCGATGGGCACGAGGATCTGCTTTTCATAGCGCTCTGTTTCCGTCTCTTTCGGTGTGAAATGAAACGCCGCATTGTAGCGCAAATCCCCCTCCTCCCCTTCCATGCCCGCAATGACTTCGGAGTTATAGTGATTTGCAATCGCCTGCATCCAAAAGGCATTGGTCGCGCGCCACTGCCCCCGAACGAACTTTGCGGTTTTGGGGAAATCGCGAATGCTCGCTCCCTCGCCAAAATGTTTTGTCCAGAGATCTTCGACGAGATCGAGCGGATAGATCGCCGCGGAGGCGGGGAACGGCACCGCGCTCTCGGGAAGCACGATCAAATCGGCTCTTTTCTGGCCCTCGATCATCTCCAAAATCCGATCCCACTGGGCGAGCGGAGGCACCCACTTGTCGGAGCGTCCGGGAAAAAGATCCCTCTCGTCCGGCAATAAAAAAGGCTGTACGAGAAGCGCCGAGAGCGAGCGCTCGGTCGTGTCCGCCCGATCGATTGAGCCGAACACAAAAGGAAATAGGGCTGCGAGACTCCAAAGGAGGATCGCTTTTTTCGTCCGCACGTGCAACGCCCTGAGACCCGTTAAATTGACGAAGATGGCCCAAAACGAAAGGCCGTAGACCCCGAAAAGCGAAGCCATCTGGATGGAGAGGCCGTTGGCGCTCAGCGCAAGCCCGGCAGGGTTCCAAAGAAAACCGGTGCACGGCAGAATGCGGGCCCACTCCAGAAAGACCCAGGCGCCGGACAGAGCGAGGCAGGCAGGAAGGGTCAGCGGCCGGCTTTTTTCAATGAGCCAGGTCAACAAACCGAATTGGAGGCCGATCGCCACCGACAGCCCCAGATAGACCACCCAGATAAGAGGCCCCATGTACGCCGTCTCCGACATCCAGGAGATCTGCACGGCCTGCACGCCTGCAAACCAGAGAAAGGACAGAAGAACCGGCCTCCTGCTCGAGAGCGCGGCCTTCCAAAAAAGGGCGTAGCCGAAAGCCGCCGCAAGAGGACCGAAAAACGAAATCCAGGCCGCCTGGCCGAATGCGACGATGAGCCAGCTGATTAAGAATAAGAATAGAGCCTGCATCAATCGTCCGCGGAAGAATCTCTGGTTTGCGCTCCATA
>DAIDLB010000253.1 GCA_027449725.1 Chlamydiota bacterium | reverse complement strand
AAATCCGGCAGACACTCGAACGCCTGCTGAAAATAGCGGTAGTCTTCCACACTTGATTTTTTGCGCAGGAGGACAATCTCTTTTTTTTCGAGGTCCCATCGATAGATAGACGGGGGGATTGTTTCCTGAGGGCGGCTCTCGTAAAGCTCGATCTGGCGCCGAATCTCCTGCTCGATCGCCAGTTCCATAAACGCAAACGAATTGAGGTTTTTGATCTCCACTTTGGGACGGTGGATCGATTCCTTTTTTTTTCTGACAGAGACGTTGGCGTCGATCCGAAAGCTACCTTCTTCCATATTGCATTCGGACGCATTGAGATAGATCAAGATCGTCCGGACGGCGGAGGCAAAGGCCGTTGCCTCCCTGGCGCTTCCAATACACGGCTCGGAAACGATTTCGATGAGAGGCGCTCCGGCGCGGTTGAAGTCGACTCCGGTGAATGCGGGGAAGTGCCTGAGCGTTCCCGCGTCTTCTTCGAGATGGGCGTGATGGATCGGAAAGACTTTATCTTCGCATCGGATGGAGCCTCCGGAGAGGAGCGGCTTTTCAAACTGCGTTATCTGGTAGCCCTTGGGCGAGTCGGGATAGAAGTATGATTTTCGGTCGAAGCGGCTGATTAGGTTGACCTTCGCGTTGACGGCCAGGCCGAATTGAACTGCTTTTCGGACCGCTTCCTGATTGAGGACGGGAAGAGAACCCGGCTGCGCTGTGCAGGCAGCGGTGATATTGGTGTTCGGGGCGTCGCCGAAGCGGTTGGGAGCCGAGCTGAACAGCTTGGAGCGGGTATTGAGCTGCGCATGGATTTCAAGGCCGATGACCGGTTCCCAGCTCATGGGCCTCCTTCATAGTCCGGCGGCAGTTTTTGCCCGTAGCGGGTAGCCGTCTCGAACGCATGCGCATATTGGAGGACGAGGACGTCGTGCATTTGCGGCCCTATGATCTGCAGGCCAAGGGGCATTCCCCTGTCATCGAAGCCGGAGGGGACGCTGACCGCCGGCAGTCCCGCCAGGTTGGCCGGCACCGTAAAGATGTCTTGCAGGTACATCTCCAGGGGATCGCCAATTGAGCGGAGCTCGAATGCGGAAGAGGGGGCGACGGGCAGGGCGATCGCATCGCAAGTTGCAAAGGCAGACTCAAAGGCGTTGATGAGCAGGGTGCGCACTTTTTGCGCCCGCTTATAAAATGCGTCTTGATAGCCCGCAGAGAGGACGTAGGTGCCGAGCATGATCCTCTTTTTTACTTCGCGGCCAAATCCCTCTTCGCGTGACATCTTATAGACCTCTTCGAGGGTTTTGGCGTTTGGCGACCTGACGCCGTAACGGATCCCATCGACGCGGGCGAGATTGGTCGACGCCTCGGCCGTGGCGAGGATATAATAGACCGCGATGGAATACTTGCAGATGTCGAGGTCTGCGTCGACGATCTTCGCGCCGAGGCTCTTCAGGTGATCGAGCGACCGGGTGAAATTGGCGCGGACGGCGGGCTTTAGGCTTTTGAGAAAGTTCCAGGGGACGCCGAACTGGATCCCCTCCAAATTATTTGCAAAATGATCGAGATAGGATTCGGGAGGAAGGTCCAGGCTGTTTGCATCGTGGGGGCAGTGCCTGCCCATCACTTCCATCGCAAGAGCGGCGTCGCCGACTGTTGTCGCAAACGGGCCGATCTGGTCAAGAGATGAGCCGAAAGCGACTAGGCCGTAGCGCGAGACGCGGCCGTAGGTCGGTTTGAATCCGACGATGCCGGAGAAGGCCGCCGGTTGGCGGATCGAGCCGCCCGTGTCGCTGCCAGTGGAGAGGAGGGCGAGGCGCGCGGCGACCGCGGCCGCAGAGCCCCCTGAAGAGCCACCGGGAACGCAGGCGCGGTTCCACGGGTTTTTAACGGGAAAAAAGGCTGAATTCTCATTGGACGATCCCATGGCGAATTCATCGAGGTTCGTCTTGCCGATGAGGAGCGCGTCCTCTTCTTCAAGAAGGCGCACCGCCGTCGCACTGAAGGGGGCCCGGTAGTTGGCTAAAAACTTCGAGGCGCAGGTTGTCAGCTCTCCTCGGATATGCATGTTGTCTTTGATCGCGATTGGGACCGCAGCGAGCTTTCCGAGCGGTTTGTTTCTCGCCCTCTTCCGGTCAAGCGCCTCGGCCCGGTTCAGCGCCCGCTCTTCCAGGAGGGATAAAAAACTGCCGAGTTCTTTGTCGTAGAAGCGGATCCGTTTGAAAAAATAGCGGGCGATCCCGACGGCTGAGAGCTCTCCCTGCACGAAGGCCTTGTTCAATTCGCGGGCAGTCAGGTGATGAAGGGGCTTTGTCGTCATTTCTTTAGCACCGGAGGCACCCGCACCATCCCTCCGATCCGATCGGGGACGCCGGAGAGAAACTCTTCGCCGGAGAAGAGATCGGAGACGGTATCTTCCTTGAGAGCTCTTTTGATCATCCCTCTCAATACGAAATTGCAGGTGGGAACACCTTGAACGTCAACTTCATTCAGGAGGCGGATGTACTCAAGGACGCGGCTGAGGGATTGGAGGATGTCCTGTTTTTCTTCAGGGGTGCAGGCGATCTGGCATAGCTCTTCGAGGCGGGCAAGGGATTTTTCATCAAATGGCAGCATGAACCTGAATACTACGGAAAAAAAAATTAGTGACAAGAGGCTCTTCTTCATTTAAGTTAAAACTAGATTCATTGGGAGGATCTACTCATGAAATTTCTTCGTTGTATCGCTATGCTCTTGATTGTTATTGGCGCTTTGAATTGGGGATTGGTAGGGTTTTTTCAATATAACCTGGTCGCCGATGTATTAGGCGGAGAAAGCTCGATGGGCGCACGCATCGTATTCGCGATCGTTGGCCTGGCTGGGCTTTGGGGCATTTCGATGCTCTGCTGTAAGTCTTGCCGTTGCAACGGCAGCTGCTCTTGCTGCAACAAGAAAGAAAAATAATTTGCGAATTTTGGCAAGCGGGGCTTCCGGATTCATCGGCAAGCCCCTCGTTTCCTTCTTACAGACTCAGGGCCATGAAGTTGTGCCGTTCATCCGCGAAGGGGCGCACCTGCCTGGACAGTTCGAAGGGTTTGATGCTGTCATCAATTTGGCGGGAGAGCCTATTTTCAGTTTGCGCTGGACAAAAGCGAAAAAGGAAAAAATCCTAGCCAGCCGCATAGAGAGAGCCCATTTTCTGTCCGACATGTTCGCCAGAGCAAAGCGTCCCCCTCAGGTGTTTGTAAGCGCATCGGCCATTGGATATTATGGAGATCGGGGCGAAGAAGAGATCGATGAAACTTCTTTGAGAGGCAAGGGGTTTCTTTCGGATGTATGCGTTGGATGGGAAGAGGCTTGCAAAAGCGCAAGAGAAAGAGGCATCCGTGTTGTCCATCCCCGCTTTGGCATCGTCCTCGGAAAGGGGGGCGGCGCCTTGCAAAAGATGCTGCTCTCCTACCGCCTTGGACTTGGGGCAACGCTTGGAGACGGCCGCCAATGGATGAGCTGGATTGCTTTGGAAGATGCCATTGCCGCCATTGCCTTTGCTTTGACTCATCCTCATCTGGAGGGGCCGTTTATCGCCGCTTCGCCCCATCCGGTTCGCCAGCAGGAGTTTTCTTTCGAACTGGCCCGTTTTTTACACCGTCCGGCCCTCTTTCGCTGGCCGGCCTGGCTACTCAGAATGCTCTCGGGCGAAGCGGCGGGAGAACTTCTCCTCTCCAGTGTAAAGGCGTCTCCAAAAAAGCTCTTACGGGAAGGCTTTCATTTTGCTTGCCCTTCTCTTGACACGGCCTTAAAATCTGCGCTATACTGATTTCTTTTTGGAGTCTTAACGATGTTTTTCGCAAAACTGATCTTTTTAACAGCCGCCGCGATCAATCCTGCCGAAATTGTCGATGAGGAGGAGCTTCTTCTAACTGAAGAGGCCGCTCTCATTGGGGAAGAGGAGATTGTCGATGGGGAGTTTCTCTTTGAAGACGACTTTGTCCTGGACGGCGAGATCCTTGCCGACCTAAATCTTTAAAATCCGACCGAGATGAAATAATCTCGACTTTGTACGTTTTTTAGCGCCCTCCTCCTCCGGATTTTCTCGCCAAAAAACGTACAAAGTCGAGATAATTAATTATTTCATCTCCTGTTCTTTTTTAGTTGGTTCTATTTCTCTTTCTGTATTTATTGCATTAAAACTAATTTTAATATAAAAATAAGTTAAAAGAAGTTTGCACGTGCCTCTGACTGCTCAGCTGAGCTACAGGTGGTTTGGCCAAGCCATTCCCCGTGAGGAGGCAGGCAGGGGCTCTTGCAAATTTGTTTGGAAACATTTTGGTACAGCTTCCAATGGGGGATTCGATGGACAATCCGTGGCGCTCAATCTGGTGCAATCCGCGCTCGACGATCCGGAGCATCATAGATCATAATCCCAATCGATCCCTCTGGCTCCTAGCCTTCATCTGCGGCTTCACCGTTCTCCTCAATGGGTTTCAGTCTTTTCCCATTGCCATCCAAATCGGTCTGATCCCGATGTTTGCCATAGCAGTCATCCTGGCAGCCCTCTTCGGCTACGTAGTCTTTGCCGTCTGGAGCTGGGCCATCCTGGTGACGGGCAAGCTTTTCAAAGGCAAGGGGACATTTGCCACAGTCCGCGCAGCCTACGCCTGGTCGTGCGTGCCGCTCCTCGTCAACCTCTGCATCTGGCTCGTCCTGGTCTTTCTCTTCGGCTCGATCCTCTTTTTCGGGCCGCAGCCCCATCTCGTCCTCTCGGGCGCGACCATCACGCTTCTCTTCCTTCTCCTCATCGGCAAGGTCGTCTTCTCCATCTGGTCGATCGTCATCTTTCTGCAGGCTCTCGCCGAAGTTCAGTCGTACTCCGTCCTCCGCGCCATCGGCAACGCGATCCTCGCGACCCTCTTTCTCATTATCATCGCTGCGATCCCCCTCTTCCTCCTCGGCCTCTTGAGCGGCGCCTCGGTTCCCCATACCGCCTTCATGGGCGGAGACCTCATCCAACTCATACAATAAAAGGAGATGCTCCATGTCACGGACAACGACGAAAAAGATCGGTTTCTGGTTGATGATCGGCGCCCTCTTCGCCGTGCATCTCTTCTACAACCACGCCCACGCCGACATCCCCGCCCGCGGCCCCTGGAAAGAAGTCTTCTCCCGCACCGGCGACTGCAAGATCTCCTTCCCCTCCGTCCCGCAGATGTTTCAGCAAAGTTTCAAAGCCGACGAATCCGGCAAAAAACTCATCTACGACATCTACCTCTCCCCCTATCAAGATCGCGGTGTCTGCATGCTCCTCATCGCCCAATATCCCATGGCCCTCTCAGGCGGTCATGAAGTCGCTGGACTCGAAGGCCTTCTCAAAGGGATCGTCAACCAGCACCCCGACAACCAGCTCATCTTCGCCGAACTCATCGACGTCCGCGGCTTCCCCGCACTCACCTTCCTCGTCCAAAGCGGCAAAAACTACTTCCGCGGTCAAGCCTTCATGGTCGGCAACAAGCTCTACCTCATCGCCATGGAAGGTGGCAAGCAACACTTCGAAGAGCCCACTTTCCAGAAGTTTCTCAAGTCGTTTGAGCTCCTCGTTCCTTAAGGGCTCCGCCCTTAAGAATCCCGCCAAAGGGCGAGCCCTTTGGAAACCCCTAACCAAAAAGCACGCGCAGGCGCGCGTGCTTTTCGGCTAGATAGTTCTCCCTGATCAGTTGGACCGTCTCGTCGCTCCCGCCGGTTTCAATAAGCCGGAGAAAATCGTCCCGCGTAATCCATATGAACTCATGATCCAAGTTTTTGAGGATGAGGGAGAGCTTTTCGGCCAAGTCTCTATTTTCAATGAGGAGGGTGCCGTCCGCCGCCGGACCGGTCAACATATTGCGTGGTGTCGATCTGGACATCGCCAAGGGGGAGGCCGTGGGATTGGTCGGCCCCTC
>DAIDLB010000252.1 GCA_027449725.1 Chlamydiota bacterium | reverse complement strand
GCCGGTGAAGGGCTATGAACAGGTGCTCAAGGTCACTGAAAAAAAATCGAAGCTTACGGCGATCATCGCCATCCACGACACGACGCTTGGGCCCGCCCTCGGCGGCGTCCGGATTCATTCTTATGCCTCTTTCAACGACGCGCTTGAAGACGCGCTCCGCCTTGCGAGAGGGATGACCTACAAAGCTGCGGTCTCCGAAGTCGGTTTCGGCGGCGGAAAAAGCGTGATCCTTGCAGACCCTAAAAAGGAAAAGACACCCGAGCTGCTCCTCGCTTTCGGAGCTGCGGTCGAATCGCTCAAAGGGGGCTATATCTGTGCGGAAGACGTTGGATGCACGCCTGAAGATTGCGAGCTTTTCCGGCAGAAGACGAAGCATGTCGTCGGCCTTGCGCACGCCAAGAGCAGCGGCGATCCCGGGCCGTTTACCTCATACGGGATATTTCGCGGCATTCAGTCCGCGGCAAAAAAACTGTTCGGCACCGATTCGCTCGAAGGGGTGACGGTCGCGGTGCAGGGGCTCGGCAGCGTTGGCTCCAACCTGATCCACTATCTCTTTTGGGCAGGGGCTAACCTAATCCTGTCCGACACCGACACGGCCAAGGCCGAGCGGCTCGCGGCTCGCTATGGGGCCAAGACGCTCCCTCCGGCGGAGATCCTTTTTGCCGAATGCGATATCCTCGCCCCCTGCGCCATGGGCGGGATCATCAACGACCAGACGATCCCCCGCTTCCGCTGCAAGGCGATCGCAGGCGGCGCCAACAACCAGCTGCTCCGCGATTCCCATGCGCTCGTTCTCAAAGAAAGGGGCATTCTCTATGCACCCGACTTTGTGATCAACGCCGGCGGCCTTCTCAATGTGGCGGCCGAGCTGGAGGAAACGGGGTATTCACCCACCTATTCTCGCTCCAAGATCGCGAAGATCTACGATTGCCTCCTTGCGATCTACGAGATTGCCGAAAGGAGCAAGGATTCGACCCATGCGGCGGCTCTCTCTTTAGCCGAGTACCGGATTAAATACGGGATTGGAAAAAGGCTTCTCGCTCCGACATTTCATCACTAGGGCGTTTCACGATGCAGACATTGCTTCAGTCTCTGGAAGGCGCGTTTTCGCAGGCGATCCGGACGGCTTTTCCCGAACTCTCCGAGGCGGAGGGGAAAGCCGACCTCGCCCAGTGCCAGCAAGAGGGATTTGGCCACTATCAGTGCAATAGCGCGATGCGCCTTTCAAAAATCGTCAAAAAAAATCCGCGCGACGTCGCGCAGGCGATTGTCCATGCGCTAACGGTTCATTTTGCTGAAAAGATCGAGATCGCAGGGCCCGGCTTTTTAAATGTGACCCTCTCTCCGGACTTTCTCTCGCAAGAGGTGCAAAAGCTCCTCTCCGATCCGCTCCTCGGCGCCGCTCCCCCGCCCAAAAAAGAGAAGGTGATCGTTGAATTTTCGTCTCCGAACATTGCAAAAGAGCTCCACGTCGGCCACATCCGCTCGACGATCATCGGCGACTGCCTCGCCCGTCTGTTCGAATTCCTCTGCTACGATGTCCTCCGCCTGAACCACATCGGCGACTGGGGAACGCAGTTCGGGATGCTCATCACCTACATGAAAGAGCATGCGCCGGACGTCCTCTCCGGTAAAGAGCCGACCTCGCTCGACCGGCTCATGGGCTGGTACCGCGCGGCGAAAAAGGTATTCGATGAAGACCCCGAATTCAAGAAGCGCTCCCAGCTCGAAGTGGTCCGCCTCCAGAGCGGCGCCTCCGATGCGATGCACGCCTGGAAGATCATTTGCGATATCTCGAGAAAAGGATTTCAGGAGATTTACGATCTCCTCAATGTCCGGATCGAGGAGCGGGGCGAGTCGTTTTACAATCCGTTTCTCAAAGAGACGGTCGAAGAGTTGGAGCGGCTCGGCCTCGTCGTCCTATCGGATGGCGCCAAGTGCATCTTCCTCGACGGCTTTACGGGCCAGGGCGGACAGCCGCTGCCGATGATCGTCCAGAAGTCGGACGGGGGATACAACTATGCGACGACGGACATGGCGGCGCTCCACTACCGGATCGCAGTCGATAAAGCCGACCGGATCATCTACATCACCGACATCGGCCAGCAGCTCCATTTTCACATGGTGTTTAAGGCAGCGGAAAAAGCGGGCTGGTACGATCCTTCTCGAGTCCGGATCGACCATGTCGGCCTCGGCCTCGTCCTCGGTGCGGACGGAAAGAAATTGAAGACCCGCTCCGGCGAGACCGAAAAGTTGATCGACCTCCTCACGGAGGCCGTCGACCGCGCCCGCACAATCCTCGAAGAGCGCGGCTCGGATCCATCCAACCTAGAACAACTCGCCCGTGTTATTGGGATCGGGGCGATCAAATACGCCGACCTCTCCACGCACAGGTCCAAAGACTACACGTTCAGCTACGACAGGATGCTTCGCTTCGAAGGGAACACGGCCGTCTTTCTCCTCTACGCCTATGTCCGTATCAACGGCATCAAGCGCAAAACCTCCGCCGACATGGAACGGCTCCTCCAGGAAGCGACTATTTCCCTCCAGCACCCATCCGAGATCGCCCTTGGCCTTCATCTTCGCCGCTTTGGCGAGACGCTTGAGCTGATGGCGAAAGAGCTCCTCCCCAACCGCCTCACCGACTACCTCTACGAGCTCGCTGAGAAATTCAACGCCTTCTTTCGCGACTGCCGCGTCGAAGGGTCTCTCGAAGAGGCGAGCCGCCTCCTCCTCTGCGAAGCCGCCGCACGCATCCTCAAACAAGGACTTGAGATTTTAGGTCTTCAGACTGTGGATCGGATGTAATGCCATTGCCTCCGCTTATCAAAATAACGTGGAGTTCGGTTGCGTCAAAGCCCTTAGAGAGTGTCTTCAAATTAAGGGTTCGTCGATTTTGGGGATTATTTTG
>DAIDLB010000251.1 GCA_027449725.1 Chlamydiota bacterium | reverse complement strand
TGGGTTGGTGGCAACAATTTTTGAAAAGACGATCGCTTCGAAATACCAGCCTTATGATCCAAGAGCAATCCCTTCTTCGTTCATCCGATCGACCGTCGTCAAGGCTGGAAGCCAAAACGACTGCTCAGGCACTGTCGAGGTCGACAAGGCTAAGAAGATTTGCGAGCAGCTCAATCAGGCAAAGCCGAATGGCGTCCGTTTTTCCGACACAAAAGTCCCCAGTCTGCTTTTTGGCGGTACCTGCTCGGCGATGTCCTTCGACTTTGCCAACCGCTATTTGGAGCTGAGAAAAACCCTTTCTCCGGATGAGGTGATCGATCGGATCGGGTCCGATTATGAACGCTCATCACAGGCTTTCCGCACAACGCAGGCGGCGTTCGATACGATCGGCAAGGTGTCGGAAGAGGCCTCTGAAGATTTCAGACGAGCGAAGATCGATGCGATGCTGCGCTTACATAATCGGACAGTCGTTAAGGCTTCGGAGCCCTTCGATTTGAAAGAAAATACTGTGCTGGCAAAGATCAGGAAAATTATGAGGGAGTTCAAAAACGGGGTTTTCGTTGTCCGCGTCATCCTACCGGAAAATAATGAAAAAGAAGAGGCCTTCGGCCACTCAACCGTTCTCATCCGCGATGGCGATCGGCAACTATTTTACGATCCTTGCCACGGGATCTTGAACCTCGAAAAGGGTTTCGAGAGCACAACCCTCTGCAGCCTGTTGATGCGATTCCAGGCGGACTGGACGATCCACTCAGGCAGGATCTATGAGATCGCTTGATCGGTAAAGGAAATTGCAGAAACTATTGTCTCAAGAATTTTTGTTATGGACTACCAGACCCCGGTAGATGAGCCCTCTTTGCGGATCGAGCGTCACCTCTTCCCCTTCCTGCAGCACGGACATCGCTCCGTCGGCGCGGGTGATGACCGAGATGTCGAAGGTCTTGGCTACTAGCGCCGCATATTTTTCCGAAGCGCTGTCCCCGATGTGATTTTGCAGGATGACGCCGGCGGCCTGTTTAAGGACCGGCAGAAAGGTGTTGTCGCAGTGGGGGATGACGACCAGCCGCGAGCTGAGCGACTCGGGGTTCCTTCCTTCAGGGGAGAGGACGATCGACACTTTGCCATGAACGCGGGGGCCGAAGCCTTTGTGTCCCCGGACGAGGATTTCCCCAATATTTTCCACCAGCATCATGTTCGTCGATCCCTTCTTGCCAAAGGGGGCTCCGGCCGTGATGACGACGACATCGCCAAAGGAGATGATGCCTGCTTTGTCGGCGAAGGCGCTGGCGGAGGCGACCGCATCGCGGATGTTGGTGCAGTTCGGACAGTAGACGGGGATGACGCCCCAGTTGAATGAGAGCTGGTTATAAATTTTGGCGTTGGGGGTCAGGGCGATGATCGGCATCTCGGGCCGGAGGCGGGAGACCAGGCGGGCGGTGCCGCCGCTTACGGTGAAGGCAAAGATCGCACGGGCATTTGCGCTGTAAGCCGTCTTGACGGCGGCCAGCGAGACGGATGAGGAGATGTCGTGGTAATCGTGCTGGGAGCGCTGCTCGAAAAAAAGACGATAATTGAAGTCCGCCTCGGCCTCGCGAACGATGCTCTTCATCCGGCGGACCGTCTCGATCGGGTATTTTCCAACGGCAGTCTCGCCGGAGAGCATGATGGCAGACGTGCTGTCGTAGATCGCGTTGGCCACATCTGAGACTTCGGCCCTCGTCGGACGGGGATTGAAGATCATCGATTCGAGCATCTGCGTCGCCGTGACGACCGGTTTGCAAGCGAGGGTACACTTCCGGATCATCATCTTTTGCAGCTTAGGGACCAGGGCGAGGTCCATCTCGACGCCGAGATCGCCTCGGGCGACCATGATCCCATCGGCGGCCTGCATGATGCTATCAAAGTTTTCGACGCCCTGTTTATTTTCAATTTTTGCAATCACCAGGATATCGGACTTACCCTCCGCAGCGATCAGCTCTTTGATCGCGAGGACGTGGTGCGCCGAGCGGATAAACGAGGCAGCGATGATGTCGATGTCCTGAGCGCAGCCGAATTTTAGATCGGCAACGTCTGCCTCGGTCATGGCGGGTAGGTTCAGGTGGGCTTCGGGAATGTTGATCCCTTTGCCGGTCTTGAGGACGCCGGCATTTTGGATCTCGATCACAGCTTCCTTCTTGCCGACCGAGACGACCTCCGAGACAATATATCCGTCATCGAAGAGGATTTTCATCCC
>DAIDLB010000250.1 GCA_027449725.1 Chlamydiota bacterium | reverse complement strand
ATCCAGGAACCGTTGCGCCTTTCCTCCGAGCGGATGGAAAACCTTGAGGTGAGCCGCTCTCCGAGAATAGTCCCCGTGTCTTTGCCCAGGGAAAATGGGGCGGGGCCGAGCGATTGGACGGATCGCCAAATTTCCAGGGTGTCTGAAGTGTCGGGGCCGTCGTGGGTAGGCTCGGCGGCTGCCGCGGCAAAGCTGCTGGAGCTGGATTGTCCTGAAGAGCACAGGCCCGGTCTCATGCGCCTTTTGGCCTCTTGCGAAGATGCGGCAGCGGTCGTAGATCAGCTCGCCCGCCTCTACCTTTTAGACGATGAATGGCCGATTGTATTCACTCTGCTCTTTAGGCTCGATCCCGCAGTGATTGAGGTTGTGCTCAACCGGGTCAACCAGCTTAAGCTGACGAACAAACTCAAAGCCCTTGAAATTCTCGTTCCGATGGATGATGCGAGTCAAGCGATCGCCGTCTATGAAGCAAACGCTCTCGCTGTTCCCGATGCCCACAGGCTGCGGGCCCTGGAGATTTTTTCTCAAGAGCACAATCATTGTCTCCTGGATCAGGCCAATGAACTTCCTCTGACTGACGGAGATCGGCTTGAGGGGATGCGGCTCTTACTCGGTCTGCCTGGAAAAAAACGAGAGGTGTTTTGCTGGTGGTTTGCCCATCTTTGCCGCGGAATCGATCACGATGAGACATTTCCCATCCTAAAACGGTTTTTGTTTGCTTCGGATGAGCGCTTTGAGTGGATTTTGACCGGGATGGACGAGCTGCGCTCCCGCTTTGACCTTAGAAGCGCAAACCAATTGCGGCTGTTAGAAATCATGGAGCCGATTGATGAGAGGGATTGGCCCAAGTTCTTAAAAGCCGCCGATTCGTTTATCGGTCTGTTTATGGACGAGCAGGAAAGAGAGGCTATTTTATGCAGTCTTTCCAAGATGGCCAAACGCCAATGGGCCCTTGCCGACCGCCTTCTCAAGTTTTGGATGTCAGCCGAGGAGAAAATTTTCCTTTTGCAAGCGTGCAGCTCCGTTCCGGAAAGCAGTTTCGACTACGTCGTCACAGAAGCGGACAGATTGATCCGTTTTATTTCCCACTGGAAGACAGAAGAGCTCGCGAAGCTCATTGCCAAGATCGCCCTAGTCCCAGAATCCTGCAAGGATCTCTTTCATGCCATGGAAAAAGAGGAGCGCCTGGCGCTTTTAAAAATGATTCCTCGCGCGCCCGAGATCGTGAGGGTTGCATGGTGGCACGCATCCAGCAGGGATCGAAAAGAGCTCTCTCACCTTAATGAAGAACGCTTGCAGTATTCATTCATTCAGCTGACGCCGGAGGAAAAAGAGGAATACTATCAGATGCATGTTGGCGAGCGGGAAGATTATCTCCTCTGCCCGGGAGAAGAGCGGGATCTCTTTTTACAAGAGTCTCGGAGCGCGCGGGCGGTTCGACGCGGCGAGATCCATGCAGTCTCCAGCGCAATGCGGAGAGAAGAGCTGGATCTCAATCATCGGATGCATAAGCACAGTTCGTCTGCCGCATGGCATGCGAGTCAAAAGCTTTGGGTGAATGCGCTGGAAATGGCCAAGCATCCTCATCGAGTCCTTTTGGATTACTTTTCCAAAAAAGAGTGCGTAAAGGGATACCCCGTGATCGGATACCTGACCCCGGAAGGAAGGCACGGAGAATTCATCGATAACTGGGGGCTGACTCGGGATTTTATTGGGGCTTTAGTTCGAACTCTCTCTCAT
>DAIDLB010000249.1 GCA_027449725.1 Chlamydiota bacterium | reverse complement strand
AGAGGAGCGGGATCTTAAAAGCCTTGTCCATCAGGCAATCTCCTCCGCTCCCGTCCCCCAAGACCTCGGAGGCCGCTTTCTGGAAAAACTCAAAGAACTCGAAGAGAGCCTCGATCGCCTCTTGAAACACCTTGAACTGATTGTCCGGGGAACGCCCGGCCTCTCGGCCCTGGCGGAAATCGAGATGCAGGAAGAAGAGGCCTATCGCCTCCTCTTTCCTAAACTCTCGCTGATTCCGGACATAAAAGATGAAAAAAACCGTTGGACGGCCCTGCAGAGGCTCGCAGAGGATTGGAAACGGGTTTTAACCTCCTAACTCATATTCCTGCAGCTTGTTGCGAAGCGTCCGGATGCTGATGCCAAGGAGCGCGGCGACTTTCGTCCGGTTGTGGTGGTTCGCCTCCAGCGTCTCGAGGATCAGCCGTTTTTCCATTTCATGAAGGCTGCAGCCGGAGAGCTTCGGCTTCTCTCTCGCCGGTTCAAGATAGATCTGCTCGATCCCCTCTTCGAAATCGAGCACGACGGCCCGCTCGATGACATTCGCCAGCTCGCGCACATTGCCGGGCCAATGATACTCAAGCAGTTTTTGACCCGCTTTTTCAGAGAGTTTTTTTAGCGGTTTGTGATTTTCCTGAGAGAATTTTCGCAAAAAGAGATGCGCCAAAGGCAAAATATCCTCCCTCCGGTCGCGAAGCGGAGGGAGATGAATTGGGACCACGTTGAGCCGGTAAAAGAGATCTTCCCGAAAGAGCTTCTGTTCAATGGCGTCTTGCATATCGCGGTTCGATGCCGCCAGAAAACGGACCTGGACGCGGATCGGTTTCACGCCGCCGACCCGCTCAAACTCTTGCTCCTGGATCGCTCGAAGAAGTTTTGGCTGCAGGCCGATCGGGATCTCCGTCACCTCGTCCAAGAGAAGAGTCCCTTTGTCCGCCAGCTCAAACCTGCCGATCTTGCGGCTCTCCGCTCCGGTAAAAGAGCCCCTTTCATGGCCGAAAAACTCCGATTCGACCAGCGTCTCGGGGATCGCGGCGCAATTGACCTTGACAAAAGGCATCCCAGCTCGCTTTGAGAGGCGGTGGATCTGGCCGGCGACGACCTCTTTTCCTGTGCCCGACTCCCCCGTGATAAACACGCTCGCCTGGCTCTTGGCGATTTTTTCAAGATCCAGGAGAAGCCGGCGCATCGAAGGACTCTCTGCGACCAGATCCGACGGAAGGCTCGCTTCCCGCAGGTAGAGGTTCTCCTTGAGGACTTTCGATTGCGCCTCGCACTGCAAAACAACCGCCTCCAGCGCTTCGGGAGAAAATGGCTTGATCAGGTAATTGAACGCTCCCTTTTGCATCGCCTCGACCGCCGACTCGATGCTCCCGAACGCCGTCATCAGGATGACAAAGGCCGATGGCATCAGCCCTTTGGCCATTTGCAGCACCTCGATCCCGTCTTTGAGGGGCATCATCCGGTCGGTGAGGATCAGATCGAACGGCCCCTCTTGCCGCATTTTGGCAATCGCTTCCTGGCCGTTCGCCGCGAGGACAACCTCCTTCCCGAGCCGTTTGAGCACCTGGGCGGAAAAATTCCGCATCAGCGGATCATCGTCGACAACTAAAACCTGCTCAATGCTCATCGTCTACCTCTTTAAGGGAAGCGTTAGGGTGAATGTGCTGCCGCGCCCTTTCTCCGAGCGAACTCCGATCGCCCCACCATGCGCTTTGGCGATCTTTTGCGATTCGGCCAGGCCGAGGCCCGTTCCCTGCCTTTTCGTAGTAAAAAACGGAGAAAAGAGCTGGTCCAGATGTTCCTCTTCGATCCCGCATCCGCTGTCCGCAATGTCGATCTGGCAGAGATGCTCAAGCGGCTTTAAGAGAGAAATCAGGAGGACGCCCCCTTTCTCCATCGCCTGAATCCCATTGTAAATCAGGTTGAAGAGGCACGACTGCAAGACATCGGGATCGATAGGGGCCAAAAGAGGCTCTCTCGGGATGTGGATCTCGATGCGCACGGTTTCGGGGATCGACGGGTCGGCGCGCACAGAGCTGGCGAGCTTTTTTAAATAAAGCCCCATCTCGACCGAGCGCGTTTCGATCTTCACCGGCCTGGAGTAGCTTAAGATCCTGGAAACGAGCGATTCGAGTGATTTGGCCCCTTCGACAACAAGTCCCGCCAACTCCTGCAGGGGTAGCTGGCCCGCCAAATCGCGATGGAGAAGAGAGGCAAAGCCCCGGATCGGGCCGAGGGCGTTTCGAATCTCATGCGCCACGCGCGCCGACATCTCGCCAAGCTCTCTCATCCGCTCTCCAAGCAGTCCCTCTTCGAACAGCTTTTGATTGTCTGTGCGATCGCGCAAAAAAAGGAACATCCCGTGCGAACTTTTGGGCCCGTCAAAAAAAAAGGAGGTGGAAATTTCGCAGCTCCGAGAGCCAATGCGTTTATAGATCAGCTTTTGCGCAAGGGCAAAACGCAGAGCTTCCTGAAGGGAAAAGCCGAACAAATCGTCGGGAAACAGAGAAAAAAAATCG
>DAIDLB010000248.1 GCA_027449725.1 Chlamydiota bacterium | reverse complement strand
GAATGCGACGCACGGGCGATGAAGAAAGCGATCTGGATCGGCAGCATCTCCACCCTAATTCTTTATATGGCATGGCTCTTTCTCATTTTGGGGGTCGTCCCTCCAAGCGAGCTCAAAGAGGCGCTCTTTGCCGGCCATAGTGCGATCGTCCCCATCGAAAAACACTTGAAAATCCCCATCCTCTCGGGACTGGTTCGAGAATTTATTATTTTGGCCCTCAGCACTTCTTTCCTCGCGGTCACGATCACCTTTTTCGACTTCTGGGCAGACACATTGAAATGGAGCAAGCGCGGCTTCCAGGGCGTCTTCCTCCTCCTCCTCGTATTCGTCATCCCTCTTCTTTTGGCCCTCAACTCCTCGACGCTCTTCGTCTCCATCTTCGATGCGGGAGGTATTTTCGGCGGGACGCTTGTTTTTGGCATCTTCCCTGCCCTCTTCGTCTGGATCGGCCGCTATCGCAAATACAGCAAGGTTGCCCCGGAACTTCTCCCGGCAGGAAAAGCAGGCTTGGTTCTGACCATCCTTGTTTCCATTGCAACGCTTCTTGTCGCAGTTGTTTTTTAGCATTGCAATCCGATAGCATGATGCAGACCATATGACCGACCTCCCCTCTCCTTTCGCTTTGAAGCGCGAAATGGCTCTCTCAGCTAAAGTGGCGCAATTTATCCGCTCTTCGCGAAAACAGGCGGCGGACATCCTTCTAGGCAAAGACCCTCGGATCGCTTGCATCGCGGGTCCCTGTTCGATCCATGACCTCCCCTCCGCTCTTGAGTATGCAAGACGGCTCAAAGAACTCTCTCGAGAAACCGAGCGCTCCTTTTTTCTCGTGATGCGGGTCTTTTGCGAAAAACCGAGGACCCGTTCCGGATGGAAGGGACTGATCTATGATCCGGACCTGGACGGGACGGCCGATCTGGCCAAAGGTCTTCGCCTCGCCCGCTCCCTCTTTTTATCCCTCGCCGATCTCCAAATCCCGGTGGCGACGGAATTTCTCGACCCGATTATCGCCCCCTATTTCGACGATCTCATCACCTGGGGATTTATCGGCGCGCGCACATCCGCCTCGCAGCCCCACCGGCAGCTCGCCTCATCGCTCCCCTTTCCGGTCGGTTTTAAAAACACCGTCTATGGGGAGGTGGGGGCCGCCCTCAACGGCATTCATAGCGCAAGAACCCCCCATGTCTATTTCGGCATCGGCGAGTCGGGCTCCATCGCAGCGCTCCGCTCTCACGGAAATCCCCTGACCCATCTCGTCCTCCGCGGCTCAGACGCCAAACCCAATTTCGACGGGGAATCGGTCAAAGCGGCCTGCACAGATTTAGGACGTCATGGTCTCGAGCCGCGCCTTCTCGTCGACTGCTCCCACGGCAACAGCGCAAAAGATCATCGCCGCCAAGGGGCTGTCTTTCAAGACCTCCTGGCCCAGATTGAAGAAGGGTCCCGCGCAATTGCCGGCGTCATGCTGGAGAGCAATCTTGTTGCGGGAAGCCAGCGTTTGAGCGTCGATCCCGCCTCTTTGAACTACGGCCTTTCGATTACCGATTCCTGCATCGGCTGGGAAGAGACGGAAGAGCTCCTGCTCTTGCCGACCTCGATCAACTCCGTCCAAAAGTGATGAAGCCAGCTCTCGACAATTTCCCCATTTGCATCGGCGACATCGACGCGGTACGTCAGAATCTTTTTGTCCGGGAAAAAAAGCGCGCGAGTCCCTCTTCTGCGCAAAACCGGCACGGTTTGGACAATCTGCTCCTCATCCCAAAAGCGGACGGTTAGAACCAGTGTCAAGCCGCAAGAATAGAGGCTCCTCGGAAAATCCCACGCGAGAAGCAGTCTCTGCGCCTCCGGCGGATCGCATTGCTTCGGATCGGGCGTTCCCACATGCGTGCTGGCGAGAAAATTGCGGTCGACCCACTCTTGCTGCACATAGAGGTGTCCCCGGTAGCAGCCGCTGAAAAGGAGCGACAAAAAGAGAATTTTCCCTATACTTTTTCCCATGATCCCCGAAAGCGTCGCAGGAGCCGTCTTTTTTGACAACCGAACCCAGGTGCTTCTCATCCGGCGAAGGGACGTACCCGTCTGGGTTCTTCCCGGAGGAGGCATCGACGCCAATGAGCCCCCCGAGACTGCGATCGTGCGGGAGATTTTGGAAGAAACGGGTTTTCATGTCAAAGTGGTGCGTAAATCCGGCTTCTATCTCCCGATCAACCGCCTCGCCCGCCCGACCCTCCTCTATGAATGCGAAATTCTCGGCGGCAGCCCCACTCTTTCTTCAGAAACAGCCGCCGTCCGGTTTTTTCTCTACGACAAACTCCCCCCGATGCCCCCTCCCTACCTCGATTGGGTCAAAGACGCATATGACGCAAT
>DAIDLB010000247.1 GCA_027449725.1 Chlamydiota bacterium | reverse complement strand
AGCTTCTAAGGGGCGAGCCCCCTTAGAACCCCCTTTTATTTTTTGTTCCACGGAGTGGAACAAAAAAACACAGGGGATTTTAAAGGGGCTTGCCCCTTTAACAGGGGTTTGGGGACGGAGTCCCCAAGGAGTCGCACTTGGCGGCGAGGATGAAGTCGCTCTCTGTCAGGCCGTCGATCTTGTGCGTCCAGATCTGGATTTTCACCTTGCCCCAGGAGAGGTGGATGTCGGGGTGGTGTCCTTCTGCTTCGGCAATGGCCCCGACTTGATTTGTGAAGGAGAGCGCCTCCCGGAAATTCTTGAAGGCGTAGGTTTTTTCGAGGTGGTGCCCGCCGACGACAACCCAGCCGCCGCCCAGCTCGCGCTGGAGTGTTGCCAAGGCTTCGCCTTGCAGCGGTGGGACACCCCCCTTGCAGGGGACGCAGTGTTTTTTCGAAAGATCGCAATTCATATCCGTTTGCCTTTGGTGAGAAATACAAGGAAGTAAAAGAAGGGAGTGCAGGCGGCGCTAAAAAGCACCTTGTACAGGTATGAAAAGACCATGATCGGTGCGACGGCGGAAAAAGGCATGCCTAGCCCCCACCAGAGAAAGATCATGTCGATCAGCGCCGTGTCGAGGATCTGCGAGAAAAAGGCCGCCCCGTTGTTGCGGAGCCAAAGCCATTTGGAGCCGCTCCACCGTTTGATCGCCGCGTAGATCTGGATCCCTGCAATCTGGGATGCGATGTAGGAGATGAGCGAGGAAATAATCCTGAGGCCGCCCAATTCCAAGGAGGTCTGAAAGGGTTGGCTTGCCGGCAAGAGGAGCGCCAATCGGATCAGGCCAAAGCTGAGAAGACTTATGCCGAGGGCTGTGTAGATCATGAGCTTGGCCCTTTTTGCCCCAAAGGTCTCTGTGACGAGGTCGCTGAGTAGAAAGGTGAGAGGATAGCAGAAAAGACCCGCCGGAATGCTGATTCCTAAGAAGGGGAGGGCCGCCATTTTTGCCGAGAAAATGTTGGAGAGGAGGACGATCGAACAAAACAGGGCGGAAAGGAGTTTGTAGACGGGCATATAAAAGACCTGGAGTATAAACAAAGCCGTTAATTCGGACGCTATATTTTTATGTTTTTGAGTCTAAGGGCGTTGGTGACGACGGAGAGAGAGCTAAGCGACATGGCTGCGCTGGCGATGATCGGACTTAAGAAGATGCCGAAGAGGGGATAGAGGAGGCCGGCTGCGATCGGAATCCCCAGGCTGTTATAGATAAATGCAAACCAGAGGTTCTGTTTGATGTTGCGAAGGGTGGCCTCGCTCAGCCGTTTGGCCCGGACGATCCCGCGCAAATCGCCTTTGACGAGCGTGACTGAGGCGCTTTCCATGGCGATGTCGATCCCTGTCCCCATGGCGATGCCTACGTTGGCCTGGGCTAGAGCGGGGGCGTCATTGATGCCATCTCCCGCCATCGCGACGATGCGCCCTTCGGACTGGAGCCGTCGGATGATCTTGTGCTTTTCTTCGGGCAGCACGTCTGCTTCGATCGCCTCGATGCCAAGAGAGCGTCCAATGGCTTGGGCTGTGAGCCTGTTATCGCCCGTCACCATCACGATGCGGATATGGTCTTGGCGAAGCAGGGCGATCGCTTCCGCGGTTGAGGCTTTGATGGGGTCTGCCACGGCGAGAAGGCCGCTAAATTGGCTGTTGAGGGAGACAAAGAAGACGGTTTGGCCTTGTTTTTGCAGCTCCTCAGCTTGGGCGGCCCCGGAAGAGAAATCGATGCCCAGTTCTTCGAACAGTTTTTGATTGCCGACGGCTGCCGGCTTGCCTTGGATGATGCCTGTAATCCCTTTCCCCGGATGGTTTTGGAATTGGGATACGGGGAGGAGTTTGAGCTGCCGGTCCTTGGCCCCTTGTAGAATGACCCGCGCCAGGGGATGTTCGCTTGCGGCCTCGAGGCTGGCTGCGATGCGCAAAACATCATCCTGCGCAAACGCAAGAGCCGGCTTTCCCTCCGTGAGCGTGCCTGTTTTATCTATGACGACGGTATCGACTTTTGCCATGGTTTCCAGGGCTTCCCCATTTTTGATGAGGATGCCGGACGCTGCGCCCCGTCCGATCCCGACCATGATCGACATGGGGGTGGCCAAGCCCAAAGCGCAGGGGCAGGCGATGATGAGGACGGCCACCGAATTGAGGACGCCGAGAGAGAATTTGGCTGACGGGAGAGCGTATCCCCAAGTAAAAAAGGTGAGGACGGCAATGCAGACGACGGCGGGAACAAAATAGAACGAAATCTGGTCGGCGAGTTTTTGGGCGGGGGCGCGGCTTCTTTGCGCTTCGCTGACGAGCCTGACGATGCGGGCGAGAAGGGTTTCGCTTCCGACCCGTTCGGCTTTCATGAGAAAGGTTCCGTTTCCGTTAAGAGTGCCGCCGGCGACTTTGTCGGAGGGATTTTTGGAAACGGGAAACGGCTCTCCCGTCAACATCGATTCATCGACGGCGCTATTCCCTTCGAGGACAATCCCGTCGACAGGGATTTTTTCTCCCGGGCGGACGCGGAGAATGTCTCCTTTTTTGACCTTGTCCAGCGGGATGTCTTTCTCGCTTTTGTCCGATAGCACGACCCGGGTGAAGGCAGGGGCAAGCCCGAGCAGTTTTTGGATCGCCTGACCGGTTTTTCTCCGCGCTTTGAGTTCCAGGAGCTGTCCCAAAATGACCAGGACGGTGATGACGCTGGCGGCTTCGAAATAGATCGGTTTGTTCACGTTGTGAAAAAAGGGCGCTGGGTTCACGAGCGTCCGATAGAGAAGCACGCCCAAGCTGTACAAAAATGCCGATCCGATCCCCAGACTGATCAAGGTGAACATATTCATGTTTCTGGAAAGGAAGGAATCGCCTCCTTTTACAAGAAGAGGCCATCCGGCCCAGAGGACGACGGGAATAGCCAGGATGAATTGGAGCCAGGGGCCGTAGGGATGCGGCAGAAGGGGGAGATTGGCGAGGAAGAGAATCGGAATGGTGAAGGCGAAGCCTACCCAAAAACGGCGGCTTAGGTCTTGCAATTCCGGATCGTCTTTTTCTTCGATCCCTCCGGTTTTCAGCTCCAAGCGCATTCCACAGAGGGGGCAAGATCCGGGCTTTGGCCGGACAATCTGCGGATGCATCGGGCAGGTGTATTCTTTCAGCATACTTTTCGGATCGTAGCGAATTTGGGAAATTATTGAATCAATTTTGCACTTCTGATACAAACTTCGCCCATGCCAAAA
>DAIDLB010000246.1 GCA_027449725.1 Chlamydiota bacterium | reverse complement strand
ATAATTTAATTTCCAGGAAGGGCAGAATCACCCCTTCCGTGGAAAATAATACTCCGGAAATGGCGGATTGGGTCAATGATATAGTGAGGCGGGTGCTTCAAGCAGCGTGAACTATGCTGCTAAAAGCAGCAAAGTCGAGGGAAAGCGGACATTTCTAAAAAACGCTTACAATACCCCTCAATTTACATTGACATTCAAGACAAATTTCTATATAATACCTAAAAACAAATAGGAAGAAATGAACATAACAAACGCGCTCTCTTTAGAAACAAACTCAAACAACAGTCAAAGCGAATATTTTACTGAAATCGCATCGTTGGGAATCGCGATTATGACCATCATCGGCACAGGGGTGGCTATCGCCACATATTGCACCAGAAATCCTTCAGCCGTCCCCGAAATCAATTCGCCCTCTCCCCCACCTGCTTTACCTGCTGAACCCGTCCTTCCAGCGCCCGGTTCTTCTTCTGAGGCTCCAAACGCAAATCGACTGCGCGAGCTCTACCCGACGTTTGAAGCATATAGGCAAGAGAGAGAAGCATCCGATGAGCCCGTAGACTTGATCATTGGAAGAGGGACTCGAATCTACGGCAACGATCCGATTTTGCACTCAACCCGTTTTCATGAAACTTTCGAATTTGAAAGAGAACGCCCTTATCAGCCTTTTACAATCGATACAGACGCCAACCGTGAACCTGATCTCCTAATAGGAGCAACGCAATTAACAAAGGCTCTGCCTGACGCATCCGTTGACGAAATATACCTGGAACGAGTTTTTCCAGCTATTTATGCAAACATGCGTTTCTACTATGAAGCGGCGCGAGTCCTAAAGGTAGGCGGACAAATCATCATCGATTACAATGACGGTTTTCTTTCAAAAGAAGCACGGGAAAAAATAAAGAAGTTGATCCAAAACAGTTTTCAAGAGCTTGGCCTCCCGTTTTTTGTAGATCATTACGAAGCCGACAACAAGACCTGTCAAAAAAAATACACCAGAAATAACTTGGATGATTGCGCTAAACTGGTCTGTCTAAAATGCGACGAGCTTGTCATCCCTACAAAACAAAACGAGCAAAGATTCAGAGGCTTGCTTTTGCAAAGCACCAAGGCCTTAGAAGAAGAAATCCTCGCTATGAGGAGAGCCGAAACTAAATACCCCGCTTCATTGTACGGGATCCGCTTCCAATAAAAAAGTGGGCACTTCACCATCTAAACTTGTGCCGCGCGCAGTCGGTTTTGGATCATGTTCCGAAGAGTCCTTTCATCCTTAGCATGTGAATTTCTCCAGTTGCTCTGCTGATCAAGAAATGAATCCCAGGCTCGAACAGCGGATCCGACATAAGAACTCTCTGCATAGCGATCGAGATCCTGTTGACTGCTGCTAAAGAGAGCGTCCAAGCGAGAATCCGCCTCTTTGCGCCAGCTTAAAGCTCCGGCAACTCTTTTTTCTTCGACTTCATCGATAACAGGATAGGGCGTAGAGGCCCACTTTAAAACATCCATAGCTGCCATCCAGGGCCAGAACAAAGCAAGGCCAACCAACTTTGGCCCGGTGCTTCCCGGCCCCTCAATAAACTCTTGTGCGGTAGAACGCATCTTTTTTTCATATGCTGCCTGCCTAAGCTGCATCGGTTCCACAATTGCTTGATAACGGCCCTCAACCTCTTCAGCAATATCCGAAAAAGTCATTTCACCATCAAAGCCGGGAACTGAAATGCGGCGGCCATTCCAGTGCCCTGTGCTAACTTTTTCCTGATCCAGAAGATCCAGCAAATCGTTCCGGTTTGCACCAATTACTAAAGAAGGATTTTTAACCATACAAACAACCCCCTTTTTTAATAACGGCAATAATACAACAAAACCAGGTATCTATTACACGAACCTTCCTTCAGGCCAGTACCCGAGCATCCTGCTTGCCGTAAATGACAAGTACTTATAAAATTGCCCACTATGTCTACCCTTTCCAAGTCTTACGATCCAAAGCTCGTCGAAGAAAAGCTCTACGCCTTCTGGGAAAAAGGAAATTTTTTCCAAGCGGACGCCTCTTCCGATAAACCTCCATACACCATCGTCATCCCTCCGCCGAATGTCACAGGCGTCCTCCACATGGGCCATGCGCTGGTCGATACGCTGCAGGACATCCTGATCCGCCAAAAGAGGATGCAGGGGTTTGAGGCGCTTTGGGCGCCCGGCACCGACCACGCCGGCATCGCGACCCAAGCCGTCGTCGAGCGCAATCTCCTGGCCTCCACGGGCAAGAGAAGAAAAGATTTTAGCCGTGAAGAGTTTTTGGAGCATGTCTGGGACTGGAAAGAGAAGAGCGAAAGGCACATCCTCCACCAAATCAAGAAGCTCGGCTGCTCCTGCGACTGGTCGCGCCTCCGCTTTACCATGGACGACGGCTGCAACCAGGCCGTCCGCGCCGCCTTCCGCAAGATGTATAACGATGGCCTCATCTATCAGGGCGACTATCTGGTCAACTGGGATCCGGCGACCCAAACGGCCCTTTCAGACGATGAGGTAGAGTTCGAGGAAAAAGAGTCGTTCCTCTGGCATATCCGCTATCCTTTGGAAGAGGGAGGCTCTCTCACAATCGCAACCACCCGGCCAGAAACCATGCTCGGCGACACCGCCGTTGCCGTCCATCCGAGCGACGAGCGCTACCGCGATCTAATCGGCAAGAAGATCCGCTTGCCCCTAACGGACAGATTGATCCCTATCGTAGCGGATCACTTCGTCGATCCCGCCTTCGGAACAGGAGCCGTAAAGCTTACGCCGGCGCACGACTTCAACGACTACGAAGCTGCCGGCAGATGTAATTTGCCGATGATCAACATCCTGACCCCCGATGGCAAGATCAATGAAGCGGGCGGTTCCTTTGCCGGACTGACGGTAGAGGAAGCCAGGGAAGAGGTGATCCAGGCACTGAATGGGCTTGGCCTCCTTGAAAAAACCGAACCGCACCATTTGCGCGTCGGCATCTCGTACCGCTCAAAGGCGGTCATCCAGCCCTATCTCTCCAAGCAGTGGTTCGTCAAGATGAGCGCCTTCAAGGACAAGCTCCTCTCCGCTGTCCGGGACGGGCGCGTCCGGCTGATCCCCCCCCATTGGCAGGCAACTTACGAGCATTGGATTGAGAACCTGCGCGATTGGTGCATCTCGCGCCAAATCTGGTGGGGACATCGCATTCCGATCTGGCACGACCGGGAAAACCCGGGCGAGATGATCTGCTACGATGGCGAGGGAGAGCCGCCGGAAGCAATCCTCCATCCCGGCCGCTACGAACAAGACCCCGATGTACTCGACACCTGGTTTTCCTCGGCGCTTTGGCCCTTTTCCGTCCTCGGCTGGCCCGACCGGACCGACGATCTCAAAAAATTCTATCCCACATCGACGCTCATCACCGGGCATGACATCCTCTTTTTCTGGGTCGCGCGCATGATTTTAATGGGCGAATATGTGATGCACGACGTCCCTTTCAAAGAGACGTTTTTGCATGGCCTTATCTATGGAAAGTCTTACTGGAAAGCCTCCAAAGACGGCGCCATCTCCTATGCTAGCCCCGAAGAAAAAAAGGCCTTCGACCTCGGCGAGCCTTTGCCTAAAGGGGTGCACTCGAAATGGGAAAAAATGTCCAAATCGAAGGGCAATGTCATCGACCCGATCGAGATCATCGAAGACTATGGAACCGATGCGATGCGGATGGCCCTTTGCTCTTCCGTAACTCATGCGCGCCAGATCGATCTCGACAGAAGGCGTTTTGAGGAGTTTAAGAATTTCGCGAACAAGATTTGGAACGGCGCCCGCTTCGTCCTACTCAACTTGGAACAGGAACCGGCCCTAACCTCGAAAGAGCTTGCAAATGGCTTGGACTACAGCCTCCTGACCCTGGAAGACCGCTGGATCCTCTCCACCCTAAACCGAACGATCGCCGATCTCAACCGCCATTTAGCCGAGTACACCTTTGACAAGGCGGCTATGCGGGCCTACGAGTTCTATTGGAACGACTTTTGCGCCATTTATGTCGAGCTATCCAAGCCGGTTCTCTTTGGCAAAACCGGAACGGCAGCCCTCCGTACAAACAAGCAAAAAATCCTCGCCATCGTCCTCGGCGCCGCCATCCGCCTCCTCCACCCGATCGCCCCCTTCATCACCGAAGAGCTCTTTTCGGTTCTTCGCGGCCACTTCCCCCTTTTGCAGCAAAACGCAAAAGCCGATCCCTATACGCAAGACCTGATCGCCGCGCTCCTCTCCCCTGCCTGCATCGTCGCTCCCTATCCATCCCTGATCGACGAAGCCCACATCTCGCCGGAGATCGAAGCGGCCTTTCAAAAGATGTTCAACCTCGTCTATGCGGTCCGCAACATCCGCGCCGAGATGCAAATACCCCCCTCGGAAAAAAGCGAACTGCTCATCACGACGGAGCGGAAAAATGAAGACTGGCGCCTCGCCGAAGAGCACCAAGCGATCCTCCTCGCCCTCACGCCGACAGCCTCGATCCGCTTTTTAGAGAGCGAAGCGGAACTTCCCTCATTCGGGGCAAGCGCTCTCATAGGACAGCTCAAACTGACGATCCCGATACCCGAAGCACTTCGAGCTAAGGAAAAGGGCCGGCTAGAAAAAGAACTTCAAAAGCTGGAGAAGCAGCGAGAAGGAAACCTCATCAAGTTGGGCAATCCCGACTTTTGCGAGAAAGCCCCTCCCGCCCTCGTTCAAAATCTCAAAGAAACCCTGCTGCAGACCGAAAAGCAGCTCGCCGTCATACAAGAGAAGCTGGGGGCGTTGTAATGTACAAAATCGAGATTAGGTACAAAGATTCTGTATGCTTAATTGCGCGGGGGCATATCCTTTGTCCGCCGCCAGACGAAGCCAACGCAGAGCTTCTTTCTCCGATTTTGGAATACCCCGTCCATTGAGATAAGCAAGTCCAACCTTATACT
>DAIDLB010000245.1 GCA_027449725.1 Chlamydiota bacterium | reverse complement strand
ATGGGGACGGAGTCCCCATTAAAGCGAGGGCAAGAACGGCGAGACGAGCGCTTTTCTTGAGTTGAGCGAGCCCGGATTGACGTGGAGAACGGCCATCGGAAGGCGCCCGTCGCTCTTCTTGAGCGGGATCTCGCGGAAGCTCTCGCGGAAGATCTGCATCATCTCTTCGGCATTCTCCCCTAAAAATTCGGCGTCGAGAGAGTTGTTGACGAGGCCCGGCGACTGCTGGAATGCGTTGAGGAACTGCTTGAGATGCTCGATCGCGGTCTCTGTTTGGGCACACCAGATCCAAAGCTCATCGCGATGGGCCTTCTTTTCCGAGGCGCCTTTGAACACTTCTTGCGCGCTCACGATCGTGCTGATCATGTGGATGTGGAGATGAACTTCTCCATTTTCTTTGCAGGCGGAGCGCGCGGCTTCGAGCCAGAAGCGGCGGATGGCGGAGGCTTTCTTTTCGAAGAGGGAGACGTTGCTGGCGAAGATTTTTGTCTGGCCAACGCGGCAGCAGCCGTTTTGCACTTTCGTGTCGGCAAAGAGGTTGGAGGGGCTTCCCTCGGCGCAAAGCTCGATATTGCGGGCCACCTCTTTTTCCCGGAACTGATAGACCTTCCGGTATAGAGAATAGAGGTCTTCGTTTTGGAGGAGCCTTTTGGCCGCCTGCTTGGGGAAGTGGGCGTCGCGGGCAAGGTCGTCAAAGTGGACGATCTCAACCTCTTTTTTCATGGCGATCGATTTGAGGCGGTTGAGGAGCGAGGCGACGATCTCGACGTCAAACGATGTGACTTTGCTCAAGAGATCGGTGTCGTCGAGAATCCCGTAGAGGAAGTGGAGGTATTCGAGGAATTCGCGGTCGGGGTGGACGAAGAACCCTTCGGAGGCTAGAGCGGCGATGCGGCGCTGGAGGAGCCTTTGCGCAACCCGCGGCGCTTCCAGGGCATCTTCCTCGCGAAACTGTTCGTCGATAGCTTCTGCGCTCATCGCACCGAGGCTGTAGCGGTCGTTAATCTGGAACGTCCTTTCGGCGACGAGGGTGTTGCTCGACTGCGCGTCGCCGATGACGACGAGCGGGGGCGAGCCGGTGTTGAGAGCCGTCTTATGGTGATCGACGACGCTGATTACGTCGAGATAAGCGGGGATCGCCATCTCTTCGCGGTTGCAAAAATCGCGCAGGGAGACGGTGCCGAGGGTTTTTTTACGCACGTCCGAGGCATAGATGATCCCGACCGGATAGAACCGCCCCTGATCGGGATAAGCGACGGTCAGGTAGAAGTAGGACCCCATCTTGCTTCGGATCTCTTCGACGTCGGCGCGGACCGAGATGAACGAAGAGGGGTGGGCAAAGACTTTCGATTTGATCTCCAAGGCGATGTCGAAGCGCTCCATCTTGCTTCGGATCTGAAAGATTGCTGCATGCAGCTCGCGGACGATCTCTTCGAGGTAGTGGAAAATCGACGGCCTGTTTTCGATCAGATGGCCCGATGGGTCGAAGAGCTTTTTCGCCTCCATCGCGGCGAGGAGCTCCTCTTTGCTGACGAAACGGCCCATGCCGATCTTCGAAAGGCCTCGGCCGAGATCCTCAAAAGAGGCGTCGAGTCCGGCCTGGATGCCGAGCACCTCGGCGAGAAATTTTTGAACGCTTTTCTTCTGTTCGGAGCTGAATTCGCGGGCCGGCTCGCACGCGGAGAGCTTCATGTCGAAGAGATCGCGAAGGAGCGGTTCGATCCGGCTTTTGAGCACCTGCTCTTTGGCGAAGACGGAGATCAGGAGCAGATGGAGGTTATTTTCAAACCACCTAAGGCAGCTGCTGAGCAGGATGATGACCTGCCGCACCCTCTCGACGTCAACAGGCCGCCAGTCGTCGAGGTAAAACCCGGCCGCATCGATGACGACAACGGCATGGCCCCGTTCGTGGTCGACGCCGGCAATCGACTCGTCGAGCCGGGCTCGGATCAGATTGTGCTGCGTCATCAGGTCGTTTCCGGTGAGCGCGAGCTCGGTCCGTGTCTTGGGCAGATGGGTAAAGACGGCGGGAGAGAAAAAATCTTTGAAGATCAGGTCGATCTCGATCTGCGATCCGGGAGGCCCTCCCGGGAGGTTCCAGATGTGGAGGCCTGTGCCGACGCGGGCTGCGAAGGCGTCGACCCAGCCCCAGAAGGAGGCGATGGTCGTATCGAGGTCGGGCGACTTGTGCGCCGTGACAAAATGGGTCCCCTCATACATTTTCCCCGTGCCGATCGGAAAAAAGACTTGATAGTCTCCCCGCTCGGCCTTTTTGCCGACGATCTTGGCGCGCACATCGAGGTTTT
Organism: Chlamydiota bacterium; assembly: GCA_027449725.1. Lineage (GTDB taxonomy): Bacteria > Chlamydiota > Chlamydiia > Chlamydiales > SM23-39 > JAKBAE01. The sequence goes on along the minus strand of DAIDLB010000245.1, from coordinate 6,721 downwards.
CGGCGGGGCTGAGGTTCGAGAACTGGTTGAGCCAGAGCTCGAAGCTGGAGAAGGTGTAGTGATTGAGGAGCCCTTCGGCCTCGACCCTTTCGATGAACTTGAGGACGGCGGGCAAAAGAAAGCAGGGGGCTTCCTGTTGTTGAATCAGATCGAGGAGGACACGGTTGACCCACTCGCTCCTTCTCCGGTCGATCAGTTCCTGAAAATCTTTGGTCTTGAATTCGCGGAAAACGGCGTCAAGGTTCGAGAAAAAAAAGGGTTTAAGGGCGACATCACCGAGCAGCATAGGAACAACCTTAAAAAAATCGGATTGAGCAGGACTCGAACCTGCGACCGCCCGCTTAGAAGGCGGGTGCTCTATCCACTGAGCTATCAATCCATGTAAAAGGAGTAAATGGTAAAGCCTTGAGATCTATTTGGCAAGAGCCTCCGCTTTTCAAAAAACTTTTCCTTCCATAAACTCCTCGGGACTTAACCTGGAACCGCTCTATGAAATACCTCTTCTTGGCCGCTTTGGCGCTCCTCCGGTCGCTGGCTGCAGAGCCGTATACCGTAACCATCGGCTCGCTTCCCGTGCGCATGGGAGAGACAGTCAGGGGCAGCGTCTACTACACCTTCTACCGAAAAGAGGGGGCGCTGCGGCCGATCACTTTTTGCTTCAACGGCGGTCCGGGGAGCAGTTCGGTCTGGCTCCACATCATGGCGCTCGGCCCCAAGCGCGTGCTGAGTCCCGAGGAAGGGCAAAGCATTACGCCTCCCTACACTCTGATCGACAACCCCGACTCGATCCTCGATTTGACAGACCTCGTTTTCGTCGATCCCATCGGAACCGGTTTTAGCCGCCCCTCGAACCCAGCGGAAGAGGAATCTTTTTACAGTATGGAGGGCGACATCGAATCGCTCGGCGATTTTATCCGCGACTTTATCACCAGGGAAGGGCGATGGAATTCGCCTAAATATCTCGTGGGAGAGAGCTACGGAGGACTTCGCGTCTGCGGCCTATCCGGGTATCTCCAATCGCACCACCACCTGTTTCTCAATGGGATCATCCTCATTTCTCCCGTCATCGATCTTCGAGCCTACCGATTCGATTCCAGAGACAACGAACTCGCCTTTATCCATCATCTGCCGACCTTCGCGGCTACCGCCTGGTTTCATGGACATCTACCCCATCTCTCGCTGACGGAGACGGTCTCGGCCGCGCGCGAATTCGCTCTGAGTACGTTTGCGCCGGAACTCTTCAGGAGAGGCTTTGTGCCGGAGCACCTCTATGGGGAGATCGCCGCCTGGACGGGCTTGCCCCTCTCGCTCGTGGAGGAGGAACAGGGACTGATTAGCGAAGGGACTTTTTTCGCCCATTTTGGAGCGCCCCAAAGAGTCTCCCGCTTCGATGGCAGACTATTGGGAGAACGGCTTCCCGGAAGCAGCCGGTTTGAGTTCTTCGACCTTGCTTTTAGCCAGGTCCTGGGAATCGGGACGGCGGCTTTCCACGACTATCTTTATTCCCACCTCGATTCCAAACAAGAGTGGCCCCGCTATGAAATCATCTCTCGTGAAGTGAATCGGCAGTGGAGCTACGACGCCCTTGGCTATCCGAGCCAACTCGAAGCGGTTCGAAAAACGCTCCTGGCCAATCCCTCCATGAAGATCTTCGCTGCGTGCGGCTATTTCGACCTGGCCATGCCTTTTGCCGCTGTGGAATATTCCCTCAAACGGCTCCATTTGCCCTGCGAGAACAACGTTTCTTTCGGCTACTATGAGGGAGGCCACATGTTTTATACAAACCCAACGGCCCTCAAGCAATTTAAAACAGATCTGCAGGCGTTTTACACCCGGTGAAAACGCCCTTTACGGAATGGACGGTTTGCTTTTATACTCGGGTCCATGAAATCGATCCGCATCGCCAATTTTTCCATCGGCAAAGAAGAGCCGCTGGCTATTTTGGCAGGCCCTTGCGTCATTGAGAGCGAATCGCACACGCTCCGCTCTGCGGAAAAATTACAGCGGATGGTCTCTCGCCACCCCTTTTCTTACATCTTCAAGGCCAGCTACGACAAGGCGAACCGCTCTTCGGGCGCCTCCTTCCGCGGACCGGGGCTCGAAGAGGGGCTGAGAATCCTCGAGCGGGTGCGCCGCGAGTTCAACCTGCCCGTGGTCACCGATGTCCACTCTCCGGAAGAAGCGACCCTCGCAGCCGAAGTGTGCGATATGATCCAGATCCCCGCCTTTCTCTGCAGACAGACCGATCTCATCCTGGCGGCAGGGCGCACGAAAGCGGCCGTCAACGTGAAAAAAGGGCAATTCCTCGCCCCCTGGGACATGCAAAACGTCGTCGAAAAACTCCGCTCCGCTGGCAACGAACGGATCCTCTTGACGGACCGCGGCACATCTTTTGGCTACAACAACCTTGTGAGCGATTTCCGCGCGATTCCGATCATGCAGAAGTTCGGCTTTCCGGTTTGCTTCGATGCGACCCATTCGGTGCAGCTGCCGGGCGGCCTCGGCCATGCGACCGGAGGGCAGCGCGAGTTCATCGCGCCGCTCGCGAAAGCAGCCGTCGCCGTCGGGTGCAACGCGCTCTTTCTCGAAGCCCATCCGAATCCGGCGCAGGCGAAAAGCGATGCGTCCTCGGTGCTTTCCTTTGAAGCGCTGGAGACCCTTTTACAGGAGATCGAAAAGATCTACGAAGCAATTTCTCTATGTTCCGGCGCGCGCTGATCCTATCTAGCTTCCTGACCTTGACAAGCTTTGCTTTCGCCATCTTCCACTACACCAGGCTCGCTCCCTCGGACCTGGCGGAATACCACCGCTCGAAAACCGAACGATCTCCCCGCGTCCTGCAAAGAGAGCCGGCCATCCAAAAGCGGCACGGCGTCCGAAAAGATATTTGGGTTCCGAAAGAAAAGGAGCGAAGCCGCATATCGATCGGAAGCGAAACGTCGGACCTTATCCTGATCGACCGCAATGGGAAGGTCGAGGCGACCGAGATCCTGCAAAACCTGGAAGGAGAGATTCGGGAAGGGGGTGAGATCCGCCGTTTGAAAGCTGAAGAGGGAACCTATTTCTACCCCTCGCACCGCTTCCTGGCCAAAAACGCGAACATGAGCCTCCATCGAGACGGCGCTCCGCTTCTTCAGGGAACGGCGGAAAATACAAACGTCTCTTTTATCGCTAAAAGCCCGCAGCTCTCGGCAGACAAGGTCTCCTTCCAAAGCGGCGATTCCCTTCGCATCTTTGCCGACCATGCGGAGTATCGGGCGGATACGCTGGAGCTCAGCCCCTCTTGCCGCCTCGAGCTTCCCGACGCTTCTTTGCAGTGCGAGGGCCCCCTCACCCTCCACACGCAAGAACAGATGGCCGAAACAGCCTTTCCCTTCCATTACGACGACAGCGAATTCCACATCGATGCCCAGTCGGGCAAGCTCCTCTACGCAGAAGAACACTCCCTCGCCCCAAAAACGATCCAATGCGAGGGTGCGGTCCGTCTCGCATCCGAAGAGAACTACGCCTTGGCGGATGAGCTGGTCTATTTTCCGGAAACAAAAACGCTCCATCTCTTTGCCAGAAAGGAGGCCCGCGTCTTATTCTGGAAATCGGACGGCAGCGTCCAGATCAGCGCGCCGGAGGTAGCGGCCCGTTTCGGCAAAACCGAGGAGATCAAAGGAATTGGCGATGTCCATTTCACTTTCGACCTCGAAGAGGCGCACAGAATCGAAACTCTGTTTGGAAAGTACTTGCAATAATCAACCTACTTCCTAGCTGAAATTAATTTTTCAACCCAAAAACAGCCCGACAACGAACTGAAAACAAACAATTTAAATAAAGACCTCGCCAACCACCCTTCCGAGCAATTCCTAGCTTAATTCCTAGCTAAAATTGACCGAATCAGAAATCTTTGTTATGTTTGAAACATGATCAACCATCTTCTTGCAGGAAATGAGGGGAAAACCCTTGAATTCAAGGCGAACGTCAAGGCGATGAACGGTATTTTGAAGACCGTCATTGCATTTGCGAACACCGCCGGCGGAGTCCTCGTCATCGGCGTAGAGGATAAAACGAAACGCGTTGTTGGCGTCAACGATGCTCTCCAAGAGGAGGAGCGGTTGACTAGCGCTCTTGCGGACAGCATAACTCCGCTATTACTTCCCGACATTGAGATTTGTCCGGCTGACGGGAAAGAAGTCCTTATTTTGCGCATCCCCCACTTAGCCGGCCCCTTTTTTTTAAAATCGGAGGGGATAGAAAAAGGAACTTTTGTTCGATTTGGATCTACAAACCGTCAAGCCGACGCTGAAATGCTTTCTGCGTTACGATTGCTTGCAGAAAATCGAAGCTTTGACGAACTGCCCTCATTAAAAGGAACAATAGATCCTGCAATCATGCAAGACGTATTTGCCTGGATTGACAAGAAGCCTACGAAACAGATCTCTGAAAATCTTGGATTAATTACAGAGAGTTCCGGCAAAAATTATCCAACGAATGGCGGCGTGCTTTTATTTAGCTCTCAAAGACTTAAATTTTTTCCTGATTCAATTATCCGTTGCGCCCGCTTTGGAGGCATAACCAAAGAAACAATTGAAGACCATGCGGAAATTGAAGTCCCGTTGCCATTGGCGATTGACCAAACAATTTCATTTATAGAACGCAATATTCGCAAGTCGGCGAAAATCGGCCGTATGCTTCGCGAAGACGTCCTGGAATACCCCCCCTTTGCAATACGGGAAGCCGTTATCAATGCCGTTCTTCATGCGGATTATTCAATGCGTGGCTGTCAGATCCAAATCGCTATCTTTGACGACCGAATCGAGTTTTCTAATCCCGGGGGATTGCCTTTTGGACAAACGCTTGAAAAGGCTATTGCAGGATCTTCCAAGCTCCGAAATCGGGTTATCGGGCGGATGTTTCGAGAATTGAAATTGATTGAACAATGGGGATCGGGTCTGCAACGAATTTTCGCAACCTGTAAAAAACAAGGATTAAAGCATCCTTTAGTCGAGGATCTCAACAATCAATTCAAATTAACTCTCTATTCAACCCAGATTGAAGAGATCATGCTCGAACCTTGGGGAAAAATCTTATTCCGATATTTTCAAGAAGAGGGAGAAATCACACCAAGGGGCGCTGCAAAAATTTGGAAGGTATCGATCCGAACTGCCAGAGCACGTCTTCGTTCGCTGCAGGAACATGGATTCATTTTACGCATAGGTAAATCGCTAAGCGATCCAAATGTAAAATTTATTCAGAATCGCAAATTTGGATAAGCACCGACACATGACAGCTCTTCTAGAAGTCAAGAACCTCGTCAAACAATACGGCGGTAAAACAGTCGTAGGCGGCCTCTCCTTCCGGGTAAACCGGGGAGAAGCTGTCGGCCTCCTCGGGCCCAATGGCGCCGGCAAGACGACGGCGTTTTATATGACGGTTGGCCTCATCCGCCCCGACCAGGGCAAGGTCTTCTTCAAGGGGAAAGACATCTCTGATCTCCCGATCCATAGCAGAGCGAAGATGGGCCTTGGCTATCTGGCGCAAGAGCCGTCGATCTTCCGCGGCCTGACAGTAGAGGAAAATATCCTCTGCATCCTCGAGACGCTTCCCCTTTCCAAAGCAGAGCGCAAAAAGCGATTGACCCGCTTCCTCGGCGAACTGCACCTCGAACCGCTCCGGAAAAAGAAAGCGGCGGCCCTTTCGGGCGGAGAGAGAAGACGCCTCGAGATTACCCGCGCCCTGGTGACGGAGCCCTCGCTTCTCCTCCTCGACGAGCCGTTTGCAAACATCGACCCGATCGCCGTCCAGGATGTCAAAAACCTGATCCGGCACCTCCTTGGCCTCTCCATCAGCGTGCTCATCACCGACCACAACGCGCGCGAGATCTTTTCGATCGTCAACCGCAGCTACCTGATCCAGGAAGGGAGGGTTTTTCTTTCGGGCAGCGTCGATGAGTTAGTGAACAATCCGGAGGCTAGGCGCTCCTACTTCGGCGAGGAGTTCAAACTTTGAGAGGGTAAAACTCAATTCCGACTGAATCGATGTGTTCCAATACATCCGGATTATCTATCTGCTTTTTCAGAGACAAGTCGATTTTCCAGGGCAGAAGCAAATCATCAATTTGATTTTCAATGCTTAACAATTGCGAAAGAGTCAGCGTATCGCTTTCAATACACAAATCGATGTCCGACCCTGGTCTCTCTCTTCCCATAGCGCGAGAACCATAAATAACAACTCTTCGCACTTCCTTGTATTGGCGAAAAATGTCGCATATCTCTGCGATTGCTTTGTCCGGCAAACCAAATCGTTCATTCATGGCGGATCAGGGACTGCATTTTTACAAGAAACGACTCAAACAACTGAAAATAAACACCTATGATTTTTGCTGCGATCTCATTTGCTACATTGCGGTTGTATGTATGGGATGTTTGATTGCGGCTCTTGATCATCTCCATCCAATATTCTCCATCTGTGATCAGCTGCTTATTGAATGCCTCTCTTACAGCATCCCTCGATCCCGTGATATTTGGATTTCCCTGGTCCAGAAAATAATCCTTCATTACGTTCCAAGCGAGTTCGTGCGTAACTTCAAAAGCCTGAACAAGGCCCTGCTTTTCCAAATCCGACAGTTCTCTTTTTGCCGCCAACAGAACAGCAGACTTAAGCTGAGCTAGCGCATTCATATAGTTGCTCAGACGCTGCTGCCAACGGGGGAGATGACGACTCTGTACCATTT
>DAIDLB010000244.1 GCA_027449725.1 Chlamydiota bacterium | reverse complement strand
GGCTTTCGCGCATAGAGCTGGGCGAGCTTGTTAGCTCGCAGCGCCGGCTGTTGTGGGTGCCGGCTCTTTTTCAGCAGCTTTCTCTTCCGCAGCTTTCTCCGCTTCTTTCGATGCGACGAGAGCGTTGAATTTGCGTCCGAGTCCGCCGACTGCGAAGATCCAAACGAGGCAGATCACGCAGACCAAAGGTCCGAGGATGTAGGTCAAGCTTGCGAGCGAGACGCTTCCGCCGATCAACGCCAGAAGCGTGGATTGGATGAATGCGCCGCCCGATTTGCCTGCTCGGCCGCCGATGACTTCTACGGCGCCCTGTCCTTTGACTTTGGCTTCAGGGTCGAGCGGGATGTAGGCCATCTGCTTCGTCGAGTCGAAGAGGGAATATTTGGTCCCTTTCGACAGGACGTTTTGGATTTGCCCTACGATCACTGCGACCATGACGACCGTCGTTCCGAGGAGCGGAGTGAAGGGAGATACCTTGTTTCCGTTCCAGACAAAGAAGAAGAAGACGGCGGAGGTGGCCAGAACCATGATCGGCGTGATGACCGCCGCTTTTGTCCAGCTCAGCTTTCTCAGAATGTTGTTGCCGACGAGCATCAGGAGGATCGTGATTGCTCCCGTCCAGGTGGAGAACTGCCCCATGAAGACGTTGTAGTCGTTCATATCTGGGAATGCGATCTTCACCTGTCCTTTCCAGACTCCTTCAACCAGGTTGATGGCAACGCCGTAGGAGAGGACCAAGACAGCGATCAGCCCCAGGTAGGGATTTTTTAGGATGTAGCGGAAGCTTTCCATGACGGAAAGTTTGGCTTTTTCCTTCTTCTTCCCTTGGCCTGGCTGGTAGAGCTGCGGGTCTGTCAAAACATTTTTGTTCATCCAGCGGTAGGTTGCGAGCAGGACGAGGCCGGAAACGAGGACGGCCGACATCAGCAGCTTCAGGTTGGTTCCAAATGCGTCTACCTCTTGCGGCAGCGTTTTGGCATACATCCCAGTCATGATGATGGTTGGGCCGGACAGAAGAAGGCCGACGTTGCCGAGCATTCCGAAGAGGCCGTAGAAGCGCTTGGCTTCCGTTACTTTGGTGATCTCATTGGCAAACTGCCAGAACAGCATAGAGAGGACGACGCTTCCCCAGAGTTCGGACAGGATGTAGAAAATCGCAAAACTCCAGTTTCCGACCACAGGGATCAGCCAGTGGAGGTTCGGCATCGCAGCTTGCGCCGATTGGATGGCGGTGACCGACATGTGCAGCGCTTCTTTGTTCGGATAGATCACGAAGGCGAACGCGGCGAAAAACGCCAGGAAGGGGGTCAAAACGATGTAGAAGAGCTTTTCCCTGTTGAATACGTTGGCCAGCTTGATGAACACGATCATGAAGAGGATCGCCGCTGGGGTGACTCCATAGAGCTTCAGGAAGGAAAGGCACTCCGCGCCTCCGCCGGGGGCGTTGACGACGAGCGTGTCTTTGGTGTCCCTTAAAATCGTATAGTTAAACAAAATGCACATCATCATCAAGCCCATGGGCAAGAACTTTTTCAGCTCAAATCCATGGATAGGCCAGAGGATGCCGCGCAATCCCTTAAAGGCACTGTCGCCCTTGTCTGTCTTAACTGTCATAGTGTTGAATTCCTAAATTTAAACTTCAATTGCGTATCGCTTTTCATTGTTTAAAGCGGATTACTGCGAAGGCAGTGTAGCATCTGAGCCGATCTGAGTAAAGAGGAAATGTTTGGAAATCGCTCCATGGATTGTAGAGATCCATGGAGCTGTGAAGAAAAAATTAGAGTTGGCTTGCCATTTCGGACATGAGTTGTTGAGCATTAATAGCTTCAACATAACCATTCCAGAGTTCTGGCTCGAGTCTGTTTTGGCGGACGGCCTGGATCAGCTCCCGTTTGCAGGTAGCGAGAGACTTTCTTGGGCTCAGGATGGAAATGATTTCTTTGTCGCCGGCGAGACGGGCAATGTTCAGCATTCGCTCGAGTTGATTGCGTGTGAAGTTCATGTGGTCGCGGCGTTTGCGCGAGCCGCGGGCAGCGCGCTGCTTTGGGGCGACGACGACCGGTTTGTCGGAGCTGACGATGTAGCGCTCAATCAGGGAGGCGAGGTCTTGAGGCTGTTTCGTTTTCATTTTGCGGAGCGTAAAATGGTGCATATAGCCACCGGATTTCATTGGGAGATATTTGCAGAGTTCGTTTTCTTTTCTGGCGCCCAGTTTTCGGATCGCTTTTGTGATTGTATCTTCGACGTTCAGTTGTTTGGAGCTGTGCTCTTCTTTTTGTGCTACTGCCATAGTAAGCCTTCCTGCCTTAATGTGAAAAATTTATTCGTTCATCGCTTGCCTTGTTAAAGCTGTCTGTAACTCGGCTCTGCTTGGTTGATTTATCTCTCTTCCAGCCCTAATTTTAGGAGGGCGGAAACTTAATAATATGGTGATTATATGGAAGAGGCCCTTTTTGGGCAAGTTTTGTGGAATTTTTCTTTTTTTCTATTTTCACAGGGACTAATCTATTCATTCGAGAATAGAGTAGAATTTCATGCTTAAGTCCGGATCAAGTAAAAAATTGCCGAGAACGGTTCGCGGGTTTGCGGCAACTCTGCTTTGTTTAACTATCTTTTCCTGCAGCCCAAAAAAAACGCCTATTGAACCCGACGGGAAGATTCGTGCGGTGGCGACGATCGCCCAGATCGGCGATCTGGCGGAGGAAATTGCCGGAGAGCGGGCGCAAGTTTCTATTTTAATCCATGGAAGCCTTGATCCTCATAGCTATGAACTGGTGAAAGGGGATGATGAAAAGCTCAGTGAGGCCGATCTCATCTTTTATAATGGCCTTGGCCTTGAACATGGCGCTAGCCTCTCCGAATGGCTCCGCTCAAGTGAAAAAGGGATTGCAATCGGCGATCGGGTCATTCAGAGCCGGCCGGAAAAACTCCTTCGGAAGGAGGGGGCGGTCGATCCCCATCTCTGGATGGACGTCGCACTTTGGGCTGAAGCGGTGGAGCCGATGGCGGAGGCTTTTGCGAAGGCCGATCCGGAAGGGGCCTCCTACTATTCCGCAAGGGCGGCGATTTTGAAACAGAAGATGGAAGAAGCCGATAGAGAGGTTCGCCGGACCATTCACAGAATTCCGGCTGATAAGCGGTATCTCGTGACCAGTCACGATGCGTTTCAATATTTTACGCGGAGCTATCTGGCGGAAGAGGGGGAAGAAGGGTGGCGGGAGCGATTTGAAGCCCCCGAAGGGCTTGCGCCTGACGGGCAGCTCGGCACATCGGACATCCGCCGGATTGTCAACTATTTGATGAGCCACGGGATCTCGATCCTGTTTCCAGAATCGAATGTAAGCCGCGATTCGATCCGGAAGATCGCATCGGTCGGAAAACAGATGGGGCTTCATGTTCGCATCTGCGAAGAGCCGCTCTACGGCGATGCGATGGACGGAGAAAATCTTCACTATCTCGACATGATGCGGCATAATGCCGAGACGATTGCGCGCTATTTGGAGATGGACGAATGAAAACCTGTTCCAATGCTGTTGAAGTAGATAATCTAACGGTCAATTACGATAAGACTTCGGTCCTTTGGGATCTCACTTTTTCCATCCCCCCCGGAGTGCTTTGCGGTATCGCGGGGCCGAACGGAGCGGGAAAAAGCACCTTTCTGAAAGCGGCGATGGGAGTTGTCCCCGCTCTTTCGGGAAACGTCCTTTTTTTTGGGGCGCCGCTTTCAAAAAGGAGGCGCAGGATCGCCTATGTTCCCCAAAGAGAGTCTGTCGACTGGGATTTTCCGATTACGGCGTTCGACGTCGTCCTGATGGGCCGCTATAGCCGCTTTGGGGTCTTCGGGCGTCCGCGCTCTTCGGATAGAGAAGCGGCGGAGAGGGCTCTCGAGCTCGTCGGCATGCAGGCCTTTGCTAAAAGGCAGATCAGCCAGCTCTCGGGAGGCCAGCAGCAAAGACTGTTTCTAGCCCGCGCCCTCGTGCAGGACCCCGACATCCTCCTTCTTGACGAGCCGTTTGCCGGCATCGATCTGGCGACGGAGAGGGCGATCTACGATCTCTTGCGCGGCTTGAGGGATCAGGGAAAAACGGTTTTGATCGTCTTCCACGATTTGGAAAATGCGGAGCGCTATTTCGATTGGCTGGTTCTTTTGAACCGCCGACTGATTGCCTGCGGCCCTGTTTCGGAAATCTATACGCGGGAGCACTTGGCGCGCGCATTTGGAAAAACGCAGCCGCTCTTCGAAGAAGCGACGGCGCTCTCTGCGAAAACGCTCGCGGGACTGGAGTAGGATGTTCGACTACTTTACCGATCCGATCCTTAGGGGGCCGACCCTCGGCTGCATGCTGATGTGCCTCTCAGCGTCTTTGATGGGCGTCGTCGTCTTTTTGAAGAAGCGGTCCCTCTTGGGCGAAGCGCTCTCCCATGCCGCTTATCCGGGCGTTGTCATCGGGATGGGCCTCTCCGCTTGTTTTGGAGCTGCTTTGGAAGGAGGCTCCCTTCTCTTCGCCCTTGCAGGCGCCCTCCTCTTTTCGGCCTTTGGGTTCAAAGCGATCGATTGGATGGAAAAAAAGGGGCGGGTGTCCCCCGATGCGGCTCTCTGTTTCATGCTTGCCTCCTTTTTCGGACTTGGCGTTCTCTCGCTCAGCTGGCTTCAGGGCGCCTATCCCGTATTTGCAAGACAGGTGCAGCTATATCTCTACGGGCAGGCGGCGACGATGACGGATCTCCATATCGCCGTCTACGGAGCGCTCTCTCTCCTTGTCCTCGGTTTTCTTGCCTCCGTCTACCGTCCTCTCCAGGCGGCGCTCTTCGATCCGCCGTTTGCCCGGGCCGCCGGGATAGGATCCCGTTTTTTGTCCCCGGCGCTTTTTTTTCTCCTCCTCCTTTCCATCATTGTCGGCATCCGGAGCGTCGGCGTGATCCTGATGTCGGGAATGCTCATAGCTCCCGCAGTCGCAGCGCGGCAGCTTACAAACCGTCTGGGAACTCTCTTCTTCCTTGCGGGCCTGTTCGGGGTTGCGAGCGGCTTTCTCGGCAATTGGGCCTCCGCGGAAGGGTCCGATGCGCTTGCAATGCTTTTCCCGGGCAGGAGGCTCTCTTTGCCGACAGGCCCGATGATCGTCCTCTTCGGCTCTCTCTTTGCTCTCCTCTCCCTTCTTTTCGCCCCGAAGCGCGGAGTTGCGGCGCGGATGTTCCGAATCCTGAAGTTCCGCCTTCGCTGCGTCGAGGAAAACATCTTGAAGGCCGTTTGGAAAAGGGAGTCGTTTCCCATCGGGGAACTGCAAAAAACCCAGCATGTAAGCCTCCCTGTCTTCTTCTGGATTCTTTTCCGGATGCGGGGCGAGGGGTGGATTTCAGTTTCTTCCGGCCGAGTTTTGACCTTAACGGCCGATGGCAAGCGGAGAGCGTCGCGCATCGTCCGCCTCCACCGACTTTGGGAAGTGTATCTCTCGGAGCTTGGCTGGCCTGAAGACAGGGTCCATCAAGGCGCAGAGGAGATGGAGCACATCCTGACGGCGGAGTTTGGCGAGAGGCTCTCCGTCCAGCTCAGCAATCCGCTGCTCGATCCGCATGCGCAGCCCATTCCGGAGAAGCACGGATGAATCCTTATTCGAACAACGATTTTTGGCAATTTTTTGCGACCTTCGGAAAGCGCCTTTTCGCCGGAGCCCCCCTTGCAACGGATGAAATCCAGGTCTTTGTCCTCTCGGCCATCGCGGTCTCTTGCGCGCTTCTCGGCCCTTTTTTGGTCTTGAAGCGGATGGCGATGCTCGC
>DAIDLB010000243.1 GCA_027449725.1 Chlamydiota bacterium | reverse complement strand
CGGCCCTCCCGGATGCGGGAAGACAACGCTGGCCCGACTCTATGCTTCTGCCTTCAATTTACCCCTTCATTTCGCTACCGCCGTCTTTCAAAGTTCCGCCGAATTAAAAAAAATATTGAAGCAGGGACAGGAGACGCCTCTTTTCCACCGCCAAACCATTTTATTCGTCGATGAAATCCACCGCTTCAACCGCGCCCAGCAAGACCTTTTCCTCCCTTTTTTAGAAGACGGCTCGCTCATCCTGATCGGAGCTACGACCGAAAACCCTTCCTTCGTATTGAATAACGCCCTTCTCTCCCGCCTCCGCATTTTGGCTTTGAAACCCCTTACTCCCGAAGCGCTGGAAAAAATCCTACAGCGCTGCGAAAGCCGCTTCGGCCCTCTGCCGATCGATCGGCAAGCAAGAAGCTGGCTCATCGACCTTTCTCAAGGCGATGGACGCCACCTTCTCAACCTGGCCGAAAATATTTTGATGGCGGGCTTGGAAAAGACCGCGGACAGCAAAACGGTGGCCGACCTGCTGCAGAGGCGCCTGCCTCTCTACGATAAACATCAGGAAGGGCACTACAACCTGATCTCGGCCCTCCACAAATCGATCCGGGGATCGGATCCGGACGCTGCCATCTACTGGTTGGCCCGAATGCTCGATGCCGGCGAAGAGCCGCTCTTTTTAGCCCGCCGGCTGATCCGCGCCGCAGTCGAGGATATCGGGCTTGCCGACCCGCAGGCTCTCCTCCAAGCGCTGGCCGCACGGCAAACCTACGAAGCCCTTGGCTCACCGGAAGGAGATTTGGCCCTGGCCCAGGCTACAGTTTACCTGGCCCTGGCGCCAAAGAGCAACGCCCTCTACACCGGCTTTGGGGAGGCTCGGCAAACGGCTTTCCAAACCGGCCATCTCGATCCTCCGGCAACCATCCTCAATGCCCCGACCAAACTCATGGAGGAGATGGGATATGGAAAGGGATATCTTTATGATCACGACACCCCCGACGGTTTTTCAGGACAGGACTATTTTCCGGAACCTCTCGGCCGCAAAGCGTTTTATCAGCCCGTTGAAAGAGGGTTTGAAAGGGAGATGAAAAAGCGCCTCGAATATTTTTCCAAATTGCGCTGTTTACGCCAAAGCCCGCCTCGTCTATAGTCTTGATCATGCTTGAGCTCAACACCGTCAAAAAACAGAAGATCAACCTCAACGACTACCCCTATTTGGAAGATGTCCGGAGCCGCTCTCTCCTGGCAGACTTTTCCGTCTTCGACTTGGAAGTGCTTGAGGAGATTCTCTTTAGCTCTCTAAAAACTTCTGTAAAGAAGGTTAGCCGCTCGCTCGGCTGTACGGAAGGGGATCTCGACCCGATCCTCTCCAAGCTGGAAGGGTGCGCACTCCTGGAGCGGCAGGGCGATCTCCTTTTCATCGACAAGGATAAACGCAAATACTTCGAATTCCAGATCAGCCGCTTCGAAGAAGACTTCAAGCCCGACATGGAATTTTTGCAGGGGCTCCTCAAACAAATCCCGATCCATCTCCTGCCGGCTTGGTACGCCACTCCCCGCTCCTCTAACAATATTTTTGAATCGATCATCGAAAAATACCTTCTCACCCCGCAGATCTATCAGCGCTACCTCCTCGACCTGAACTTCGCCGACCCGGTTCTAAGCGGCATCCTCCAAGATCTTTTTGCATCGAGCGAACTCAAACTCTCGTCGAGCGATCTGATCTCAAAGTACAACCTCGCCAGGGCCGACTTCGACCGGCTCATGCTGCAGCTCGAGCTCCACTTTGTTTGTTTTGTCTCCTATCAACGGGAAGAAGACCACTGGCATGAAATCGTAACCCCCTTTCATGAGTGGCGCGAATACATGCTCTTTTTGCAGGCGACCGACGCTCCCGCCATCGAACAGACCGATACGCTCTTCACCTATAGAAACGCTCCCTTTGCGTTCATTCAAGACATGGAAACGATTTTGACCCTGGCCCAGAAAAAATCGCTTCCGCTGAACAAAATCCGGAGCCTGGCCCATCAGATCGGCCTGGAAACAGACACTCCGGAAGAGCTGCGGTTCGCGGAAACCTATCTTGCCAGGATCATCGAGAAACTCGTTTCGATCCGACTTGCAGACAAGAATGACGGTTCTCTCTATGCCCTCGAATCGGTTCACGAGTGGCTCTCCCTCGACCTGGAAGCCCGCGCCGTCCAACTCCACCGCTCCCTCCCCTCGCCTCTTTCCTCTGAAGGCAACGTCCGTGAAGCGGAGAAGTCGATCAAGCGGGTGCTGAAAAAAGGGTGGGTCTATTTCGACGACTTCATCCGGGGCGTCATGGTGCCTCTTCATGAGGGATCTGCCGTGGCGCTGAAAAAAAACGGGAAGCACTGGAAATACACCATCCCCCAATATAGCGAAGAAGAGAGGGCGTTTATTCAAACGGTCGTCTTCGATTGGCTTTTCGAGTGCGGGATCGTTGCGACGGGGTCCATCGACGGCAAAGACTGCTTTACCGCAACACCCTTCGGCCGGATCTTCTTCCAAGATTAGGGACTGTTCATGTTCGAACAAACATTCGACCTCCTCGACCTAGCCCGCGTCGGCTTTCTCGCCCTTTTGGAGATCCTCCTGTCAGCCGATAATGCAATCGTCCTCGGCATCCTTGTCCGCCACCTGCCGGAACGCTTAAGAAAACGGGCCCTCTTCATCGGCGTCGTCTCCTCGCTCATCATCCGGGCCGCCGCCCTCTTCGCCGTCTCGCTCCTCTTACAGGCGGCCTGGATCCAATGCATCGGCGGCCTCTATCTCCTCTATCTCGCCGTCTCCCACTTCCGAAGCAAGTCCAAACCCAAAACGCATGCGGACGTCCCGACGACGGGGAGCTTTTGGAAGACCGTCCTCCTCGTAGAACTCTACGATCTGGCCTTTGCTGTCGATTCGATCATCGTAGCCGTCGCCTTTGTCAGCGCAATCCCCTCCGTCGGCCCCGTGAACCCCAAGCTCTGGATCGTCTATGTCGGCGCCTCCATCGGCATCCTCTTCATCCGTCTGGCTGCCAACTGGTTCAGCTCGCTCATCGACTGCTTCCCCCGGATGGAGACCGCAGCCTATCTCATGATCGGCTGGATTGGCCTCAAACTATCGCTGCAGCCCCTCACCGGCTTCTACGAACCGCTCTTCTGGAGCGTCCTCACCATCCTCTTCGCCATCGGCTTCACCAAGAAAAAATCGCATGTCTGACCTCGTATCCAACCGAAAAGCCTTTCACGACTACGAAGTCCTCGAGACCTTCGAGGCGGGCGTCGTCCTCCTCGGCTCCGAGATCAAATCGCTCCGCAACCACGGCGGATCTCTCCAAGACGCCTACATCGACATCCGGAAAGGAGCACCCTGGATGATCAACGCGAGCATCGCCCCCTACTCCCACGGAGGCGCCGCCTTCAACCATCCCGAAAGACGCGAGCGGAAGCTCCTCATGCACAAAAGAGAGATCGAGACGCTCCGAAGGGCCACCCAAGAAAAAGGGCTCACCCTCATCCCCCTGGCCATCTACCTGAATAAAAAAGGGATCGCCAAAGTAAAGGTCGCAATCGCAAAAGGCAAAAAAGCCTACGACAAACGGGCGTCGATGAAAGAGCGGGAAGACACACGCGCAATGGAAAGAGCGCGCCGCGAATCTTGACAAGTTGAAAGCAACTCCCTATCTTCTTACAGCTTTGAGGGA
>DAIDLB010000242.1 GCA_027449725.1 Chlamydiota bacterium | reverse complement strand
AGGAGCCGCACTGCAAGGTGGCGAATCTGCTTTGGAACGGAAGACTCGACGAAGCAAAGCGAGAGTCTTTCGGCAAAAAAAAAGGGTTCTACCTCAGCGAGCAAGGCTTTTCCGACCAGCTTTTTCTAATCCGGAGAGCCGACTTCTGCACTCCGATCTACAACGAAATCCGGGAAGACGCGGCCCATTTTCCGAGGGGCGATGTCTTTGAAAAGAGGGTCTTTTCCGCGATGCGGAACCGGGGGTGGCTCAGGCTCACCTTTGCGAAGGGTTCCTATACGCATGAAAACATCTGAGCGGATTGACGCCGAATTTTGACCCTAGTACACTTCGCATCCTCCATCTTGGGGAACTCCGTCCCCCAAACCCCCGGTTAAAGGGGCAAGCCCCCTTAGCAGGGGCTTGGGGACGGAGTCCCCAATTACTATTAATAGGTGTCTGATGAAAGCAATGGTCATAGAAAAATTCGGCGGCGTGGAGGTGTTCCACGAGCGTGAGGCGCCTAAGCCGGCTGTGAAGGCCGGGCATGTTTTAGTGAAGGTCGCAGCGACGAGCGTCAACCCGCTTGATGCCAAAATGCGGCAGGGATACTTTCAGCCGATCACCCATCCGTTTCCTGCGATCTTGCATGGCGATGTGGCGGGTGTTGTCGCTGATGTGGGCGAGGGGGTATCGAGGTGGGAGGTAAGCGACGAGGTGTATGGCTGCGCCGGCGGCGTTGGCAGCTACCAGGGCGCCCTGGCCGAATATATGCTTGTCGATGCCGAGCTGCTTGCCCATAAGCCGAAAAAGCTGCCGATGCGGGGGGCGGCTGCGCTTCCGCTTGTTGCCATCACCGCTTGGGAGGCTCTTATCGACCGGGCCAAGATCCGGGAGGGGCAGAATGTGCTGATTCACGGCGGGGTTGGCGGCGTAGGACATATTGCGATCCAGTTGGCGAAGTGGAAGGGGGCGAAGGTGTTTACGACGGTCTCTTCGGAAGAGAAGGGAGCGATTGCGAAAGATCTCGGGGCCGATGAGCTGATCTATTATAAGAAGGAACCGGTCGAAGAGTATCTGCAGAGGTGTACGGGGGGCGCGGGGTTTGACGTCGTCTTCGATACGCTTGGTGGGGCAACGCTCGATGTTTCGATGCAGGCGATCGCCCATTTCGGGCAGGTGGTTTCGATTTTGGGCGGGTCGACGCACGATTTGTCGCCCCTCTTTAAGAAGAATGGGACTTTGCATATGGTGGTCATGCTCGCTCCGCTTTTGAGCGGCAATGGGCGAGCGGCGCACGGAAAAATTTTGGAGACTGTGGCTGACCTGGTGAATCGAGGCGTCATCCGCCCGCTTGTCGACGAACGGGATTTTTCGTTCAGACAGGTGGGAGAGGCGCACGGGCGTTTGGAATCGGGGAAGGCGCTAGGCAAGGTCGTGCTCAGCTCCCCCTGGCATGGGTGATAGATGGGGACGTTTACCCGCGAGAGCCTCGAGACCCTTCGGACGCGCATCGATCTCGTCGAGGTCTTGAATTCGCATCTGAAGCTGCAGCGGACGGGCTCCGCTTATAAGGCTCTCTGCCCGTTCCACGATGAGAAGACCCCATCGTTTGTCATCCAGAAAGGCGATAGCCACTACCACTGCTTTGGCTGCGGCGCGCATGGCGATGCGATCGCCTTTTTGATGGGCCATTTGAAGATGAGCTTTTTGGAGGCGGTCGAGACGCTCGCCCAGCGCTTCGGCGTGCAGCTCGAAGAGACTGAAAAGCGCTCTTCCGAGCCGAAAGGCCCCTCCAAGGCGCTCCTCAAAGAGGCGCTGGAAGCTGCGGCCCGCTTCTACCACTTTTGCCTGCTCCATACGCCCGATGGACATGGCGCCCTGACTTATCTCTACGGCAGGGGGATCGACCTCGAGTTCATCCGGCAGTTCCAGGTTGGCTTTGCTCCGAGGACGCCGCGGCTCTTTCTCGACGCGATGAAAGAGCAGAAACTGCTCGAGCCGCTCCTCAAAGAAGCGGGATTGATGAGCGCGAATGGCCGCGAATTTTTCTTCGACAGGATCATGATCCCGATTTTGGATCCGCTGGGAGCCGTCATTGGCTTTACTGCCAGGGCCTATAAGCCCGATTCGTTCGGCCCCAAGTATGTCAATACGCCGGAGACCCCTCTTTTTAAGAAGTCGCGGATCCTCTTTGGCTTGAGCTATTCGCGGAAAAGGATCACCAAAGAAAAAAAGGCGCTCATCGTCGAAGGGCAGATCGATGCGCTCCGCCTCATCCATGCCGGCTTTGACTGGACCGTCGCGGGGCAGGGGACGGCTTTTGGCGAAGAACATGTCCGCGAGCTTGTGCAGCTCGGGGTGCGCCAGGTGATCCTGGCGCTCGACGGCGATACGGCGGGCAGGGAGGCTGCGGTCAAGATCGGCCACCTGTTCCAGAAAGATGGGATTGATGTCCGCGTTGCCGCTTTGGAAGAAAAATGCGATCCCGACCTCGTCCTGAGAGAAAAGGGACCCGAAGCATTCGCCAAGATGTTGGAGAGGGCTGTCGAGTATCTCCCCTTTTTGATTGCGCACCTCTCTAAATCGATCAATCCGGAGAGCCCCGCAGGCAAAAATGAGCTGGTGCAAACGATCGCCGGCCGGATCCGTCAGTGGGACCACCCTCTCATGATCCATGAGAGCCTCCGCAAGCTGGCCAGATTGACGCAGACGCCGGAGTCGATCGTCGGCGCGCCCGAAGAAAACGCTCCGCAGATCTACATCAAACGAGAGTCGAGCGTCAATAGCGGGATCGAGATCGATCCTGACAGGATTCTGGAAGCGGACCTACTCCGCTGGCTGATTGTAGCCAGCGCCCATTCGACCCGGTTTGCCGCCATCGCCCAGATGAACATCAAGCCAGAGCATTTTCGCCTCAATGCGGCGCGGACAATCTACGAGAAGGCGGTCAAGGCTGCAAGCGAGGGAAGGGAGTGCGATCTTCTCTCTTTAGCCATCGACCTCGAAAATCCAGAGCAGCAGCTTTTTTTGGCCGAAATCCTCCAAAAACGGGTCAATAAGGAGAGGGCGGCCGAAGGGTTTGTCGAGACGGTGCAGCGCCTCCTCGAGCGGCATTGGATGCAAGAGCGGGAAGCGATCAAGCTCAAAATCTATAGCGGCGCCGGCAGCGAGGAAGAGGTGCTTGAGCTCGCGAAACGGTTCGATGAGATCAAACGGGCCAGGCCGCAGGTCGTCTATCCGGAGAAAGAAGCATGAGCGGAGAACATCTGATTTTTTACGACGGCGATTGCGCCTTTTGCTATCGGGCCGTCCAGGAGATCCTCAAGGCCGATGAAAAAAAGCTCTTCGACTTTGCGCCGCTTGCGGGCGAGACGGCCAAAGAGATCTTGATCGGTCCCAACGCCCGGTATGCCAAAGAGGACAGCCTCGTTCTTATCGAATCGTACCGCTCGAGCGGTAGGCGCTTTTGGCTCCGCTCCAGAGGGGCGTTCCGGGTTTATTGGCTTATGGGAAGCTACTGGATCGGCTGGCTTTGCTTTCTTCCGGCCTGGATGGGGGATTGGGCTTATCGCCTGGTTGCAAAACACCGCCACCGGCTGAGGTTCGGCTGGGAGAGGCCGGAGTTTCAGGGGGACCGTTTTTTGCCATAACTCTATCTCGCTCTGTGTTAGTATGTTGGCTTTTTATTGATAATTAAGAGCAATTTAGTTACAATTCCTTCTAATGAATACTGATATTAAGAGTCTAATTATAGCTATTTCAGGGTGTGGTGGCGGAACTTCAGGTCCGGGCTCTCTTTATCATTCTCTAGAAGAGAAATATGCCAAGAGGTCCGACACCCGTTTCCTCCCCATCGAGACGATCCCTGACGACCTCATGGAAAATATCCTACGCGTTTCGGATCTTGTTCACGCTCAGCTAGCTCATTATCAGCACATATATTTAATGGGATATTCGATGGGAGGGGGGGTTGCGGCTATTACCGCTGCCGAGCTCAATTCCGAAAGACCCGGAACGATTAAAGGCGTTATATTATTGAATTCCCAAACGGAAGGACTTCAGGCACTCAATCAACTTTCCGTTCCCGTTGTTTTTATTCATGGAAGAAACGACGCCTATTTTCCTATAGAGGAAATTCGGTCTTGTTATGACAGATATCGTGGTCCAAAAAAACTCGTTCTTATTGATGGGATGGATCACAATTGTAGATTTGATTGGTTTAAGAGGGTTGATCTTTTAAATATTACGAGCAATTTATTGAATCAGCTTCCGAATGTCGAAGCGCAAGAGATTGAATTTACAAGCAATCATTGCACTATTTCGTAGGACCTCTCTGATCCATTCCCATTTCTTTGATTTTAGCGTCCAGTTCTTTAAAAAACTTCGCAAATACGGGGATGTCGCTTGGATCGATTCCTGGATTTATCCTCATCTTCGGTTCGATCCATGTGATGTTGGGATTGGGAAATCCGAAACTGCCACGCATGTAGACCAGCTTCTTTTCCTCAATGAATAATTCGGTAAATCGAGTCTGGACCCATCTTCTCAAGTCTTCCTGATCATCTACTTGCTTATTTGAATCGTCTAATCGGTCGATTTTAATATCAATGAACGGAGATTTAACATCTTCATTGAATGTGCAAACACAGGCTCTTTTTTCGTCGCTTGGTCGCAAACCTTCCGGAACCTCGTCGAGGATGGCCCTTGTGTTTTGGAAGATCAGGCTTTTGTATTCGTCCGGCAAATGCAATCCGGTAGTGGCCATCCAGGTGAAAAATTGCAAAGAGAGAGGATCTGTCTGAAAAGCTGCGTCTGTTTTAATTTTTTTAAATTCACTCCATTTTTCAGCTCCATTATTGATGATACAAAATGGAGCGCCAAAATAATTGTCTAGGCCGAGCATGTCGAATTTCTGGCCGCTTCTAAAGATCACCAGATTTAACTTTCCCGAGTCGATCTCATCCCGGAATGTTTCGATCAACTTTTTTAGGTCCTCAGAGTTTGTAAAATCAATCGTAGCATCGATCGCGACTGTCAACGAATCTGTGTTCGGTTTTTTCTCGAAGATCGCTTTGATGTCCTGAATCACGTTTGCTTTCTCATAGACAGTGTGATTAGGATCTATATCAATGTTGTGATTGAATTCAGCGATGTACAAGTCGACTTTTTCAATGTTTGGGTCGTTTAAAGCACTATTTAAAGTTAAATTGCCTCCCACAAATTCCACTTCTTCATAATAGGAATGTTCTCCGCAGATTCTGACAGGATCGGGATTATTACGCATGATCGCGGCATTGACCCCTGTAAAGACATTCATCGCAGAACGGGCTATTCCTATGTCGGCAAACAATTCCGAATCCGGCACCACTTGCGACAAGTATATTTTGGCGATATTGTCGTAGGATTCAACATCAAATGGTTTAAATAGAAGCAAAAGCGTCGTTAATTCTGTGTGGATTAAATCAGTTCCCTGAATAAACTGTCTAAAGTCGTCAGAATGATGGGTTGCAGTCGCCATATGCTGCGAAATTCGAAACAGGGTTGTTTGGATCAGTTCCTGCACTGAGGGGTGGGTCAGGAACGCAAGCTTCTCTTCCAACGCTTTTTGGGCTGCGGGGTCTTCCGGTAAATTTTCCATCGTCTGATCTTCGATTGCCTGGAAGAGAGTTTCGATCATTTCCACGGTTGCTCTTGCCATGAGCTGCTGCGCTTCTCCAACTCCCGGATTTCTCCCTTCTCCCATTTCCTTGAGTATTTTAAACCCGTTGGTTTGTAATACCGCTTGCGGATTCAAGTACATCGTCGTATCAGTTCTACCCGGAACGGCATACTCCGTAACTTTGGAAACGGTTTTTTGATATGCTTCGGGGTCTTCCAAATTTCCATATTGCTCTGCCAGGAGCATGCGAAATTGCACCGCTCCCGGGTTGAGTGCTGTATGTGCAGCCCAACGTTTGACAGTGTTGACCGGACTTTCGTGTATTAAATAATGATCCTGATTGGAGTAATCATTTTTGAGAAACAGGGTTGAATAAACCTGAAGCACTGCAAGAGAATCGTTTAGCTTAGCGCGAGAAACCACTACTGTGTTTAAGCGCATATAGTCCAAGATTCTGTCTTCAGATTGGTCGGGATGATCTTTTTTGATTTTTTCTTTAGCCAATAAAAAGATTTGTTCAATTTCTTTTTTTGCCGAGGATACTTTTTGTTCATACAGTTTGATTTTTTCAGGATCATTGTGAGTGATTAGATCTTGATTTATTCGATCTGTGATGTCAATCAAGACGGGGAAATTCGGAATCTCTTCTATAGGAAGATTAATATTTTTCTCATATTGCTTCGCAAGGATTTCGGCTGCTTGTTCCTGTCTGGAAAGATTGGTAATAGGGATAAAATTGGTGCAATAGAGGTCATCTATTTGTGTGGTTTCAAGAGGGATCTTGGAGGAGTTTTGGTTAGAGATTGATCCTATCTCGTTGTTTATGTTCAATGCAGCGAAAAGAGGAATTGTCTGATCTACAGAACGGTGATAGAGTCCTCCCATTGTGAGAGATCCCAATTGGAGCATGTGTTTGTAACAGGTCGACAACTCTTCCGAGGAGAGGGTAGCATCCGGATGTGCGTTAAGATAGGCGGCTTTTGCCAGGTAGTTGAATATGAGAAATCGAAGTGTTTTCCTGATCTGCTCGTCATCCGTTCTTTGATAGATGGAATAGAGAAGCCCGCAATTCAATTCCCATTCCCGGATATTGGGAAGGCTTTCCTTGGGATTCGGAGTTGCTGTTGTCAGTAAGCTGGAAGGATCTACGTATGTTTTTTGAGGGCCGGCTATTTTTTGCGCGAGTTCGGTCGATGCGATCTTCTTTGCAAGGATTTGGATGGTGTTTTTGCTTTTATTTAACTCGACGGTCGCGCTTCTTGGAATTTCTATCTTTTCGCTTTTCAATTGAGTGATAATCTCTTCCATCTGTTGATGCAGTTCAAGGTGGCGGGTAGCTACATCGACGACTTTTGTCTTATCCAGCCCCAAGATGATCTCTTGATTGCTCCGATGCAGCGC
>DAIDLB010000241.1 GCA_027449725.1 Chlamydiota bacterium | reverse complement strand
CGCCCCTACAACCCCACCAAAGGACTTCGTCCTTTGGAATCCTGGTATATAAGATGAATTGGATAGCGCTTGTCATTGCAGGCCTGTTTGAGATCGGATGGGCCGTCGGCTTAAAGTATACCGAAGGGTTCACCAAACTCGTTCCAAGTTTGTTAACGGGAGTTTCCATGGTCATTAGCTTGGGGCTTCTGGGAATCGCTTTGCGGGAAATTCCGATCGGCACAGGATATGCCGTTTGGACGGGCATTGGAGCGGTAGGGACCCTGGTCTTTGGGATGCTCTATCTCGGCGAATCGCACGACCCGATCCGGGTAGGGTGCATTCTGGGGATCATCGCCTGCATCATCATTCTCAAGGCAACAGCTCAATAAACATCTGCATTGGACAAGATGTCGAGGCATGCTTGGTTTTTTGTTGTAGCCTGCCCCCAATACCGCGCTTCCTTAGAGATTGGACCGTTTTGTACGAGAGCTGCGAGGAGTTCCTCAAAACCATTTGTTGCAGCCATCTGAGCTGACCTGTTGCGAACCGTAGGGTCGAGAAGTCCGGCATGTCGTAAAAGAATGAAAGCCGTATTTGGGTATCCATGTGAAATAGCTGCAAGCAGGGGAGGTCCCAGATCAAGCGGTTGAGCGCCCCTTTTCAGCAATAGAGCGAGGGCCATTCTGCAATAGCCTCTTCGTGCCGCGAGTAAAAGGCCATTTTCCAGAAATCCCGGGTTGCCGGCAATGCCTGAGTTCAATTCCCTTAGCATCCCCTCCCAATACCCGTGATGGATGCTGAGGTAGAAAAGATTCTCCCGCTCAGCGGGCGCAAAGGAATATCCGGCATTCAACAAAAGATCGGCCGCGATCAAATGACCGTTTGAAATAGCGAGTCGGGCAGCATTGTAAATGTCACTTGCACCGAAAGCTTTGAAGCAAGTTATATCGGTGCGCTGCGAATAGGAGGAGTTATAGTCGAGAAACACCTTGATGATTGAATCAAACCCGGAGCTGGCAGCTGTGTTGAGCAGTAAGATAAGAGAAGCCGAATCGATTCCGCGCTTTGGCAGGAAAAGCATTTGCCTCGCCATCGTCGAGTCGTTTTGCAGGAGAGCGATCTCAAGAGCTTCCAGCTGAATGCTGTCGGGGATCGCTTTGACGTTATTCAAGAGGTGTTTCAGGGCAGGGTAGTCCTTCTTTTTCACAGAGGTTAGAAAAACGGTTCTGTTTTCCTGAAAAAGAAGTCTTGCCTGGGAGAGATCTGAAAACTCATCATAATCAGCTGCATTGACGACCCTGCATTTGCAGTTCGGACAGTTCGGAGGGCCGCTCGTCAGTTTGGCCTGGATGCAGGTTCGGTGGAAAAGATCGAAGAGAACAGAGTCAGATTCCCGATGGATCCAATGATGGCCATGGGCTACGCTATTCGGTTTGATCAGTTCTTCGCAGATGCCGCAAGGGACAAAGACTTCTGTAAAGATCGGAGTGAAAAGGGCGGATGGCTTGTGCATTGAGCGGAAATTTTACGAGATGATTTGCGAAATTTGCAAGAAAGATTCCCTCTTGCTACACTTGCCCCTCATTTTTTGGAGGAATATGATTCGTCTTCTCATGATGCTATTTCCGCTTGGCTGTCTTGTTGAAGCGGCGCCCGTTTCTTATACGATCAGTGAAAGCCAATATCTCTGGTCTACCTACTTCGAGATGCACGGTACGGAAGGGTATTCCGGACGGGTGGTGAAAAACCATTACAACATCCGCACCGTTTACGACCTCTACGATCCAATGAACCGCTTCGAGGCGCAAGGAGTTTGCCAGGTCCTCTCTTTAGGCGCGCTCTATCCTTGGGCGAAGGACATAGACGTCTATGGGGCTCAAGGGGAGCAGATTGGTTTTATCGACGGACAGCTGCTTACGACAGCTGCCGCAAAATACGGTTTTTACAATATTTGGGGAACTCTGGTGGCCAATGCCTATCTCGATGCCCAGTCGTCCGGCTTTACGATCATGACCCCGGATGAAAGGACCATTGCCCGGTTCAAACGCAACTACATCCAAGACGATCTCGACTACTGGAACGTCGATATTTATGATTCGAATGTAGTCGACTTACGCATCTTGAAAGTCTTTTCAGGATTTGCGATTGATTTTCAGGAGTTTTTCAAGGAAGATCGTTAGCATGATCGGTATTTTAGCGGCCCTCCTCGCCGCATCCTCTCTATTTGGAGCTGAGAAAGAAATCTATCAGTCGATTCCGGATCATAAGCGTCCGAGGATGTGCGACTGGGTTCGATTGCAAGAATTTCTAAAGAAGGGGGAGAGGCCGGAGCTTAAGCTTCTTGAATCGGCGATCGATCCCGGCGGCACCCTCTACGACTATCGATGCAGAGCCAGGCGTTTTCGACTGATCGGCCGCCACTTTTGGGAGCGGCCTCGATCCAAGATCGTTCCCATCGGTAATAAAAGCGATATATGTGTGATTACCTATGCCTCATTCAATCAGCATTATCCGGAAGCGGTCGGCTTTCTGCAGAAGCAGCTCGAAGAAATGAAATTCAATGGCCATTTTTTCTATCGAATCGGAGGCTGGCCCGATTTGGAAGGGGGGTCGCTTGCGCTCGCCCACGTCCCTTATGCGTTTAAGCCTTGCCTCTTCCGTGAAGCTGCAGGGCTAGGATACCGAAAAATTCTTTGGCTCGATGCATCGATCCGTCCCATGCAACCGCTCTCCGATGTATTTCGGAAGTTGGAGGAGACAGGCTATTTCTTCTATCCTTCCGGAACGAATCTCGCCCGCTATTGTTCCCGGGAGGCGGCCGATTACTTCGAAGCTTCTGCGGAAGAGCTGCGCGGCATGGCATCCGTTTCAGCCGGGATTATCGGTTTGAACTTAGATCATCCGAATGGGAAAAAAGTGTTGGACCTTTGGATGGAGGCTGCAAGAAATGAGGTTGGGTTTTTATCGCCGCGCCCTGAACAAAACGCCATTTCAATCATTGCCTATCGTCTCGGCCTACTCGAGTGGGAGCCGTTTGAAACCCTTTCCTTTCAGAAAGAGAGCAATTCGGAAAAGACACGCTTTTTTATCGACTATCGATCTGTCCAATAATGCGGTGCTTTGATAAGAAAAAGATAGAGAGTAGGGGGAAGACTATGCTCGATCCGGTCGTGCACGAAATCTTAAGGTCGAGCCGTAGTTGGGATGGGGCGGCCCTTAAAACAGAGTTTCGCGTGCTGCATTTCAAAATGGCGCCAGGTGCTATGACGAGCATCCATATGCGCCCGCTCAATGGGGCCGGCTATGTCATCAAAGGCGAGTTGACAATGGTTGCAACGGATGATCCTCACGGCAATTTTAAAGACTCCGGAAGAGTCAAAGAGATCAAGTTGCAGACAGGTGAGGGGTGGACGGAAACCGTCAATACCTGGCATTACGGCATAAACCTTGGAAAAGATGAACTGGAATTCGTTCTGATCTTTACCGGGGAGGAGGGGACGCCCCCCACCCTTTCTCTAAATACGAAATACGCCTAGAACTTCGATTTCAAAAGCGATTCAAGCTTCAAAATATCTTTCGTGAAGTTGCGGATGCCTTCAGAGAGCTTTTCCGTGGCCATCGCATCTTCGTTGAGACCCCAGCGGAACGCTTTTTCATCGATATGGATCTTATGATGCGTTGATGCTTTAGCCATAGCGGGATCGAGTTTCCTCGGTACAGGGCCGGTTCCATTTTTCAGCTCTTCGAGCAGGTTAGGGGAGATGGTGAGGAGATCGCAGCCGGCCAGCTCGAGAATCTCTTCTTTGTTGCGGAACGAGGCTCCCATGATCTGGGTGGGATAGCCGAATTTTTTGTAGTACTCGTAGATAGAAGTGACTGATTTCACGCCGGGATCGTCAGCAGGCGCATAGCTGCTTACGCCTTCCGCTTTTTTGTACCAGTCGAGAATGCGGCCGACGAAGGGGGAGATCAAGGTAGCTTTGGCTTCGGCGCAGGCGATCGCTTGGACAAGGCTGAAGAGGAGAGTCATGTTGCAGTGGATCCCCTCTTTCTCCAGTTTTTCGGCAGCGAGGACGCCCTCCCAGGTCGATGCCAGCTTGATCAGGATCCTTTTGCGGTTGATGCCTGCAGCTTCATAGAGGGAGATAAGCCGCTTTGCCTTTTCTACGCTGCCGCTGACGTCGAAGGAGAGGCGGGCGTCGACTTCCGTAGAGACCCGGCCCGGCACGATCTTGAGAATTTCAAGGCCGAAGTTGACAAACACCTTATCGAGGGCAAAAGAGAGATGCTCCTGTTCCGTTTTCCCGTGGGCCTTGCCAAAAGCGATGGCGTCTTTGAGAAGCGGTTCGTATTGGGCCTCCTGGCTGGCCGCATAGATGAGCGAGGGGTTTGTGGTCGAATCGGTCGGGCTGTATTGCTTAAGCTGCGAGAAATCCCCTGTATCGGATACGACTGTTGTTACTTTTTTGAGTTGGTCTAGTTGGTTCATCGAAAAAAATCCTTTGAGAGAAGTTGTTGTAAAAACCCGGCAAACCGCTCGGGCTGAATCGTCTCTTCGATCGAACCTACCACTATAGCAACTTCGCGTCCCTCTTTCAAGGCTTCGATGGCTTTTAGGGTCCATTCATCCGGAAGGCGGGCCCGCATCCTCCCTTCATGGAGGAAAACCTCTCCTGCCAAACTCTCTTCACCGATCCGGAGGCTGGCCGGAGCTGTAGAGCCTCCTCCGAAACGCCTGCCCAGGGTAGAGAAATAGGCGCTGACCTGGTCGCCCTTGCAGTAAAATTCAAGTGTTGCGATCGAAGAGGG
>DAIDLB010000240.1 GCA_027449725.1 Chlamydiota bacterium | reverse complement strand
CATAATCAAAAACTCTTTCTTACTGAAGTTGGTTGCGCTGGCGAAAGAGGCCATAACATTCCTCATTTGCTTCATAATCTGGCTCAAATAGATCCCAATCCCAATTTAGATGTAATTCCTAAAGAAGCTTGGACATCGTTTGTTCGGCAGGCAAAAGACCGCAAAAAACTTTCCTGGAGACACGTATGTCAATACTTAAACATGGAATATTGTGGCAGCACTCTATTTAAATCTGGGATATCTCGGGAGAGAATGCACCGTTTATGCGCTTTTTTAGAAGATGATACGCTCTTGAGGCTTGCTGAATCCGAAGTCTATTGGGATCCGATTGTTTCTATCACTGAGTTAGGTGAAGAAGACGTCTATGACGCGACAGTTGAGAATGTTCATAACTTTGTTGCCAATGATTTAATCGTTCACAATAGCATCGAACAAGACTCTGACGTTGTGATGTTTTTGCTACGTAGGGAATATTACGACCCCTACGACAAACCCGGCATGGCCGAGATCATCATCGCTAAAAACCGCCACGGTCCCGTTGGCAGCGTCAATATGACCTACCGGAAAGAACTCGCCCAATTTGCGAACTATATCCCCGTCCACAGCAACGACGGTCCCTCGAAATCAAATAAACAGGCCTTTTCCGCCTTCACCCCTGAGTAAGCAATCTGCCCTGTCAAATTTGTTGGCTTAAAAAAACCCATATACAGATTCTCCCGCTTCTTAAAGAGAAGCCATTGATCTTGGCGAAAAAGCGCTGCGAGACCGAATGGGGCCCAGCCAGGCAATCAAGCCATGCGTCCATTCATGAAGATACATGACATGGTGCGATACAAAAATCATGACCACCGTGACGCACCAAAAAACATGAGCCTATCTTTCATTCCTTAACAAATGAGATTTGCGATGATTTTGAGCAGATTTTTGCAATTTGTGACGATAGCCATATTGCATCAATATGGCCGAGGAGCAAAGGGCAAAAAGATGCCAAAAGCGCGCAAAGCTCATTGTTAAGGAATGAAAGATAGGCTCATATACCACAATGCAAAGCCCTACACAAAACGGAACCTATCTGATACCAAACGGGCAAAGTCAAGGAGAAGAAGGAACTGCTCTTTATTCGAGACGATCATCTCGCTTCTTTGCTGCCTTAAGGTCAAAATCAACTCGATCACCTCTTCATTCAGATTTTGCGGATTCATCGTTCCGTTCAGGATCATTTCTTTGATGAGCAAGGCGGTGAGCAGCGTCCCTGTCCGCCCCACTCCCGCATGGCAATGGACCCAGACGCCGCTGTTTTTCTTATCCGGCATTAGATGTTCAATTTCAGAAACAAGAGCATAGAGCTGATCCAGAGAGACCACGCCCCGGTCAGGCCATCCGCTAAAATGGAGTCTTCGCACAATCGCCATCGACTTGGACGGATCAACCGGTTCGATTTCATAAGTGGAAATCCTCTCGTTTCTCGCAATCAAACGGATCTTCAACTCATCGGTCTGCACAGCAGCCCATTTATTCGGATAAAAAAGCGGCTCGCCCTCTCCCTTTCTCGTTAAATCCACAATCAAGCAAGGTCCTGTTTGCTGATAAATCGCATCCCAATAATGGACGTATGGATATTGAGAGGCTATGAGACTCTTCCAATCGGTAAGGCCTCGGCTGCCCATGCGATTCGCATGGATCGGCCTCGAACTCCCGTCTTCGTACTCAATCGACACCGCAGTTGCCTTTGCGCACTCCACATCGTCAAAGCGGACGGGAGTAATTTCGATGACAGGAATAGGGAATTTATGGTCCGTTTGCAGTTGCAAATATTCCCATGTCCCTTTCGGCGGGGGCGAAAAAAATCCCGCGCGCACCCTGTCCTTCCGGGCCAGTTCTTTCCAGACATGAAAGTCCATCGCCGGCATGGGAACCGGCGAAGAGGGAGTTGCTTCTTCTCTGATCGGGGTCGTGGGCGGGCTCGGATCATCCCAAACTTCGCCAATGTACGGATCGGGATCGTAGCCAACTCTGGGGTTTGGAATCGCCGCCACTTTTCTCCTCCGCAATATGCAATCAAGAGCAAGCAGTATGCCTACCGCCCGTTATTAACGCCAGAATCAGCATCGCGCCCTCCCTGGACAGGATATAACGCACTTAAAACCAACAACAAGCAAACCCCTTTACTTTAAGAAGCTTATTATTGTAAACTTAGCGTCATTCCTGATGAATCAAGGGGAACTATGTCTTCCGTTAAGAAGAAACGGCGCGCCAAAATTTCGCTCCACAAGCGCAAAAAACGACGACGCCGCGACCGCCATAAGAAGCGCTAAGCAAGATCCCTCTGATCCGTCGGAGGGAGTGTTTTTATCCATGTGGACTTATCCAGATATCTATGATGTGATCGTCATCGGGGCCGGACATGCTGGCTGTGAGGCTGCGCATGCTTCTGCTCGAATGGGCGCGCGTACGCTTCTACTCACGATGAGCCTCGACACCATCGGCAAAATGAGCTGCAATCCCTCGATTGGGGGAACGGCCAAAGGGCATATGGTTCGAGAGATCGACGCCCTGGGCGGACTCATGGGGAAAGTCGCCGACAGCAAAAGCATTCAGTTCCGGATGCTCAACGCCTCGAAAGGCCCCGCCGTACGCTCTCCCCGCTCCCAAGCCGATAAAGCAGCCTACGCTCTCGAGATGAAAAAAAGGCTCGAGGGGATGTCCTGTTTGGACATCAAGCAGGGGACGACAGAAGCGCTTCTCGTCGAAAACGGACGGATCGCCGGCGTCTCGATCCAGGAAGGGATTGCCTACCGGGGGCAGACGGTCGTCCTCTCATCCGGCACCTTCATGCGCGGCCTCCTTCATATCGGCCAGACCAACTTTTCCGGCGGACGGGCCGGCGACAAGGCGTCGGGAGGCCTTTCGCCCTGTCTGGAAGAGCTCGGGTTCAAACTGGGACGGCTCAAGACGGGGACGCCGCCGCGCATCCACAAGCGGAGCATCGACTTTTCCGTCTGTGAAGAGCAGCCGGGCGATGAAGGGGTCCGCTTTTCCTACGATGAGCCGGAAGAGCGGCTGCCGCAGGTCTCTTGCTACATCACCTACACGACGAAAGAGACAAAAGAGATCATCGAAAAAAACATTCACCGCTCCCCCCTCTATGCCGGAACGATCACGGGAGTCGGCCCCCGCTACTGCCCCTCCATTGAAGACAAGGTCGTCCGCTTTAAAGACAAAGAGCGCCATCAGCTCTTCCTCGAACCGGAGGGACTGACCACCGACGAGATCTACGTCAACGGCATCTCCTCTTCGCTCCCTTTCGACGTGCAGCTCGAAGCGATCCGGTCGGTCACAGGCCTTGAAAAGGCCGAGATCATGCGCCCCGCCTATGCGATCGAATACGACTATGTGAAAAGCGGCCAGATCTTCGCCTCACTGGAGGCCCGGCAGATCGAGGGGCTTTTCCTCGCAGGGCAAATCAACGGGACGACCGGATACGAGGAGGCGGCCGCCCAGGGCCTGCTCGCCGGCATCAACGCCGCCTGTAAAGTACAAGGGAAAGAGCCGCTCGTCTTGTCCCGAAGCTCGAGCTATCTCGGCGTCATGGTCGACGACTTGATCCGCTTTGAGCTGGATGAACCCTACCGGATGTTTACGAGCCGGGCGGAGCACCGGCTTCTCCTTCGCCAGGACAATGCGGACCTGCGCCTCCGCCCCATCGCCTACGATCTCGGGATGGTCAGCCTGGCGCAGTACGAACGGACTGTCAAAAAAGGAGAGACGATTGCGGAAGAGGCCGAGAGGCTCGCCAAGACCTTCCGGCATGCGGATGGGAAGTCTACCGCTCTTGCGCAGCTCCTCGCCCGACCCGAATGGGACTACGAGAAGCTCTTGCAAGCGTATCCGGATGCGGTTTTGGACCATGGACCGGATTCGAACGAGCAGATCGAGCTGCAGATCAAATATGCCGGATACATCGAAAGACAATATAAAGAGGCGTCGAAGCTGGAGAATCTCGATGCGGTCCGGATTCCAAAAGATTTCGATTACGAAAAGACCTTGGGCCTCCGCACGGAAGCAAAACAGCGATTTACCCGCGTCCGCCCCGAAAATATGGGTCAAGCGTCCCGAATTTACGGAATTTCTCCTTCCGACCTCTCGATTCTCTTGATTGCTCTCCAAAAAAAATTATGATGGTCTCATGATCCCGGTAGACTCCGACACCCTCTCTCTCCTCCTCATCACAGAAAACCCTTCCATCATTTCCTGGGTGCGAAAGCATCTCAGCGACCGTTTTTTCCTCCTCAAGGCCGAAACGGAAAGAGACGCGCTGGAAAAAACACATTCGACGAAGCTCGATTTCATCCTCCTCGACGCCGACTTTGAAGAGTCCAATCCGCTGGCCCTTGCGAGCAAATTGCGCCAGG
>DAIDLB010000239.1 GCA_027449725.1 Chlamydiota bacterium | reverse complement strand
AGGGGCTTGCCCCTTTAACAGGGGGTTTTGGGGGACGGAGTCCCCCAAGATATGCGATCAATAGCCTATGGGATTCTCATAGGTGTGGATCGAGTGGACTTTGCCCTCGCCTTGAGCTGCTACGGTACGCCATTCGAAGCGCAGCGAGCCGCTCTCTCTGGCTTCTGCCAGTTGCTTGAGGGAAGAGACGCCGATGTCTTGCATCCCGTGCTTCACTGCCTGGGCGAGGAAGGGGAGCTGCGTCCGGATCGAGCCTTTGTCGATCACGGTTCCCGAGACTCCTTGCGGGATTTTGATCGCGCTCGTGTCGTTGAGATAGCGCTGGGCTGCGTTCTTGGCCATCGCTTCCAGGGAGCCCATGCCGCGGTAGCGCTTGACGCGAACGCCTTCTTGAAGGAAGTAGTCGCCCGGCGCTTCTTCCGAGCCGGCGAGCATCGACCCCATCATGACCATGTCGGCGCCGAGAGAGAGAGCCCGCAGGATGTGGCCCGAGTTGCGAATGCCCCCGTCTGCGATGATCGGGACGCCGTGCTGATGGGCGAATTTAGCGACCTGATAGATGCCTGTCGCTTGGCCCCTTCCTACCGCCATCATCTCCTGGGTGATGCAAATCGATCCCGATCCCATTCCTACGCGAAGGCCATCGGCGCCGGCGTCGATCAGGTTCTTTGCCTGAGCCACCGTGACGACGTTGCCGCCGATCACATCGATCTGCGGATAGCGGCTTTTGATGTAGCGGATCATCTCGATCTGAAACGACGAGTCTCCTTGGGCCGAATCAATGACGAGCACGTCGACGCCGGCTGCCGCCAGGGCATCGACCCGTTTCCTGTCATCTTGCCGGGTGCCGACCGCTGCGCCGACGAGAAGGTGCATGTCTTTTCCCTTGGACGCGAGGGGAAAGATCTTGCTTTGCCGCATGTCTTTTCTGGAGATCAAAGCGACCAGCTCGCCCCGCTTGTTGATGATAGGGAGAAGCGATTTTTTGCTCTGGATCAAAATCTTGCGCGCTTCTTCGAGCGAAGTGCCCTCAGACGCCGTAATCACATTTTTGGTCATCGCTTCTTGAAGGGTTTTTGAGGGGTCGGAAACAAAATCGATGTCCCTTTTCGTCGCGATCCCCAGCAGCTTCCCATGCAGCTTGCCGTTGTCCGTGATCGGAAACCCCGAAAAGCCCACCTGCTTGATCACTTGCGCCATTTCTGCGACGGTATGGGAAGGACTCAATACAAACGGCTCGAGGATAAAGCCGTTCTCAAAGCGCTTCACGCTCCGGACGATCTCGGCCTGCTCTTCGATCGTGTTGTTGTAGTGGACAATCCCGATGCCACCGAGAAGCGCCATGCTGATCGCCATCTTCGCCTCCGTCACCGTATCCATCGGCGAGCTGACGAAGGGGAGCTTCAAGCGGATGTTCCGCGTCAGCGACGTTTCTAAAGAAACCTCGTCGACCGCAAAGTCGATGTGGGCGGGCAGTAGAATAAAATCGTCGTAGGTCAAACTGACCCCCTTGCCGAAGAGGTTCGCAGCCGAAAGGCCGTCCGGCGGAAGAGTTTCGAGGGAAACCGGCGCCTCCTCCCTCAGGGCGAGCATCTGCGGGTTTCCGTACACGGGGGCCAAAAAGGCCATTCCTAAAATGCAATAGCGTAAGTCCATCATTTACAACTCCTGTTGAGTTGCAGCAAGATTATGGCCAATCGTAAAGATTTTTTTAAACCTCAAAAATCCGCCGTTCCTCTAAACTCTTTCCGATTCTTAAAGGAGTTCGGCACTATGGCGTCTATTCAGGAAAATAATCACTTGCAGCAACTTAAAACGTTCACAATGAACGCGGCTTCGTTTGCAGCAGGAAGTTTGTGGACAAATATTACCCTAGCATATGCCGGAATCGGTTGCGTAGGCAACTTTCCTAGCATCATCAGCGTAATCGGAGCAGTTTATTACTCAAATGGAGCGAGCGAGCGCGATTCTCTGAAGGATGCTGCTATCTATGGAATTGCGACAAGCACAGCGTTTCAATTGGGGGGATGTCTTGCCGGATGGCCTGCGTCACTCCCTGATGCAGATCCGTTAAGTTTGAATAAAACTTTCTTTCTTGCAGGACTTTGCCTTCTGCCTTTAATCATGAAGGGCGAAAACAATGAGCCCCGCCTTTTCAAGGTCATAGATACCGCCTGCGACAAAATAGGATCGGAAATACAGACCGCATCAACCTGGTGTTCAAAAACAGCAACTCACTGCTCGAAGGTCGTTTCAGACCTTTTTTTAACGAAAGAAGAAAAAACCTTACACGAAAATCTCCAAGCCATTCCAGACTTCAAAATCACTTCTCGGATTTAAACTCACTGGTTCGATCTTAGGGCATAGCGAATGCTATGCTCTTACCTTAAGATTTTGTGTGCCAATTCGTTTGCTCGACTCTAAAACAGCTGCCATGCCAAAAAACCCGGGTTGATGTAGGCTGAGGGTCTATGCAATTGCCGCGAATTGGGATCGGGACGTGGGAGCTACAGGGCGATGCTTGCACGAAAATTGTGCGAGAGGCGTTGGCGATCGGCTATCGACATATCGATACCGCCCACATGTATCAAAATCACGCTGCGATCGAAAAAGCGATTAGAGGCATCGATAGACGCTCCATTTACCTGACCTCCAAGATTGCGATCGAAGAAGAAGTCGATCCCAAACAGG
This sequence comes from Chlamydiota bacterium, assembly GCA_027449725.1. GTDB lineage: Bacteria > Chlamydiota > Chlamydiia > Chlamydiales > SM23-39 > JAKBAE01. The sequence continues at coordinate 169 of DAIDLB010000239.1, read as the reverse complement.
TAGAAAAGTCCGTTCGCCAAGCCTGCGAGCGGGCCCTCAAAGAACTTGGAACCGACTATCTCGATCTCTATCTCATTCACGCGCCAAATCGAGAATTGCCGATGGAGGAGATTTTTGAAGCCATGGACAAACTCGCGCGCCAAGGCAAAATTGGCAAGGCAGGAGTGAG
>DAIDLB010000238.1 GCA_027449725.1 Chlamydiota bacterium | reverse complement strand
TTCCGAAATCAGGGTGTCAGCGCAAAGGGCTTTTCTAGCGGCAATGGTCATTGGGACAGCCTCAATCAAAAAAATGGAGGCTAAAAGTTTACGAAAGAAAAACTTTACTTACTCGAAAAAAATCGCCAGCGGGAACCGCTGAGAAGCATGGAGCTCAGGCCATCCGCCTCGCATAAAAAAGGTAGTGAGAGCAATTTTTTCATGAAATGAAAGAGTCCATTCATGAAGAGACAATGTATTGAGAAAATAGTAATTCGCTCGCCCTGCAAGCGATTCGCGGACTGCTTTTTAAAGAAGCGTTTGGTTGGAGCCGGTAATCCAAAGGTCAATCTCGACAGGTTGACCTGTTTCCAGGTAGCGTCTTCGCTCCTCGTCCACTTTTTTTTTGATTTCCGGGAAAATTTCCGGGGCCAGCATAGCCTCATCCAAGATGAGGGGGCCGGTAAACTGTTCAAAAAACAGGGCTGGATTGGTTTGGGCTAGAGTACGGATGCCCAAGTCATCGAATAAAACGAGCTTGTGGGTTCGCAAATGATTCAATAGAGAGGTTTTGCCCACTTGCCGCGGCCCTCGCAACACCTTTACTGGTAAGGACAGGGTGTGTGCGGTTTGTAAAAATTGGAATAGGTCTCTCTTTATCCACTACTGGCTATTTTGGGATCTGGTCCAATAATAGTCAATATTGATACAAGTGGTTGGTGTTCAGGTGTTTATAAATTATTGGGTGCGTAAGGTAGATTTATACCAGAGGGCGGCGCAGAGGATGCCATCGATTTGGGCGCCCTTTTGAATCTCTTGCATGAGCTCTGCTTCTGTCAGGAGTACTGTTTCGATAAATTCAAACGGATCATGCTCTTTTTTTGAGCTTAGGCGGGCATTTTTGCCATGGATGATGTAGACTTTTTGGTTGCAGACGCCCGGGATTGGATAGCAGTTGCCGAGAAGGGTCAAATCGTTCGCTTCATAGCCGCTCTCTTCCAAAAGTTCGCGGCGGCCGCAATCGATAGGGTCTTCTCCATCTTCCAATTTGCCTCCCGGACAGCCGAAGACGAAGATCCCTGCGGCGTGCCGGTATTCGCGGTTGAGGATCAGTCTTCCCGCAGGATCTTCCGCGATGACGACGGAGGCGTCCCAGTCGATTTGGACGGTGGTGAAATCGCACATTTCCCCGTCGTGGCGCACAAGTTTGTCCTTCCGCATTTTGAAAAAGCCTTCGTAGACGATTTCGGAAGAGTGGGTGATGGGCGGCTTCATTTTTTCTTCTTTCCAATGACTTGATAAAAAAAGTCGAGCTGGCGGTGGAGCTCTTTTTTCTCCCACCAAAATGCCCGTTCGATCCATCCCTTTTTCCCATTGATCCGGCCGAGGAGGAAGTGGCAGGGGAGCGACGAAGTGCTTGGATAGGGCGTATCGAGAATGCCCGCAAAGTGGGCCTGCGCCGTCTCGCGCCCTTTTGTCGCGTAGAGCCAGGAGCTGTAGGGGAAGTGGAGGGGAGAGCCCTCCTGAGAAAGGTCTTTCGTTTTGTAGCTTTTAAAAAGGAGCTCGGCTTTTTCCCAGTTTCGTTCCAGGAGATAGAGCCAGACGAGGTTGGCGTCAAGAAAAAGCCTCTCTTTTTTCGGCCATTTCTGTTTAACGATCGCTTGTTCGATCTCCCTTGCGGCGTCGAACTTGTTTTTAGAAAGCGCTTTTCGGAGCAGATAGCAAAGGAGCCGCGCTTCTTTTCGCGAGGTTCCGCTGAATCCTTCCGGCAGCCGGTTTTCCAGAGCGGCCTGGAAATAGGAGCGCGCCTTCTCATTCAACGAGGGGAGCTGCTTTTCTAAAACCGTGTGCGCATTGAGCTCAAGGAGGCAAAAGAGGGCGTTTTCGATCAGCGCGGCCGAGGGGTGTTCCGACCGGGCAATCGTCCCTGCGATTTCGGCCAGAATCAATGGCTTGGCCAGCCAAAAGGCCAGCTGGATCGAGATCTGGGCGAGAAAATCGTCGTATGAATCTTTTTCAATGAAGGGGAGCTCTTCAAGATTGCGCTGCAGGCTGTCGATGAGTCCTTTGGTGTCGTTGTTTTCAAGCAGCCCCGGGATGTGGCGGATCGCAAGGAGGATGATCCGGTAGGCTGCGTCGCGCTCATTTTGCGAACTCTCGTGCATCCGAAAGACGATATGCTCCTTGAGGATTGGCAGGAGCGGATGCTTGGGGAATTTACGGAGCGCCAGCTCCAGGCATTTTGCCTCTTCTTCGTGGTCTCCAAGAGCGTCGTAGACCATCGATTTACCGAGGTATTCGAGAGGCGCCCCGCTCGTCCGGTAGAGGTTGCCGAATTCTTTCAGCGCCGCATGGAAAACTTCTTCCCGCTTCGGCTTTTTCGCTTGCGCCTTGCCCATTTCGAGGAGCGCTACGCCGGCGCGGAAAAGGGCTTCGCGCCCCTCCTGGCGCCCCGGAAAGGAGTGGCCGATCCGCCGGTATTCTTCCAGGGCCAGGTCGTAGAGTTTATGGCTGAGAAAGGCGTTCGGCACAGCCAAACAGCGGACATAGGCGTTATGGCTCGCATCGGATACGGTCAGTGAGTCGATCTCGAAGAGGGAGTCGCGGTGGAGGAGCCCTACGTGGGTCCCTG
>DAIDLB010000237.1 GCA_027449725.1 Chlamydiota bacterium | reverse complement strand
TCTTCGCGGGCGTCGTAGCCTTCATTGGTCTTCATGGAGGCGACTTTTTGCACGATGATCGAGCCTTCTTTCCCGGCGTTCTCCGAGATCTGGCGGAGCGGGTAGGAGAGGGCGCGCAGAATGATCTCGGCGCCGATCTTCTGGTCGCCGGAGAGGGATTTTGCGAGCTTCTCGAGGACCGGGATGCAGCGGATGAGAGAGGTGCCGCCGCCGGGGAGGATGCCCTCTTCTACGGCTGCGCGCGTCGCTTCTTTTGCATCGTCGACGCGGTCTTTTTTCTCTTTCATCTCAACTTCGGTAGCAGCTCCGACGCGGATGACGCCAACGCCGCCGGAGAGTTTCGCCAGCCGCTCTTGGAGTTTTTCGCGATCGTAGTCCGAGGTGGAGTCTGCGATCTGACGCTTCAGGAGGGCGATCCGCTCTTGGATGGCCTTCTTGTCGCCTGCGCCGTCGACGAGCGTCGTGTCTTCTTTCTTCACGATCGCTTTTTTGACACGTCCGAGCATGTCGAGCGTCACGTTTTCCAGCTTGATCCCCAGCTCTTCGCTGACGAACTGTCCGCCGGTCAGGATCGCGATGTCTTCCATCATCGCTTTACGTCGGTCGCCGAAGCCGGGCGCTTTCACTGCGACGACTTTGAGGCCGGCGCGGAGTCGGTTGACGACGAGGGTCGCCAGCGCTTCGCCTTCGATGTCTTCCGCAATGATCATGAGCGGCTTGCCTGATTCGGCGGCTGCTTGCAGGACCGGGAGGAACTCTTTCATCGAAGAGATCTTTTTCTCATAGATCAGGACGAGGGCGTTTTCGTATTCGCAAACCAGCGTTTCGGCATTGGTCACGAAGTAGGAAGAGACGTAGCCGCGATCGAAGTTCATCCCCTCGACGACTTCCAGCGTCGTCTCAAAGCCTTTCGCTTCTTCAACGGTGATCGTCCCGTCTTTGCCGACCCGCTCCATCGCTTGTGCGATGATCGAGCCGATATCGGTGTCGCCGTTGGCGGAGATCGTCGCAACCTGGATCAGCTCCTTGTTGTCTTTGATCGGCTTGCTCAGCTTGTTCAGCTCTTCGACGACAGCAGAAACCGCCTTCTCGATGCCGCGCTTGAGCTCCATCGGGTTTGCGCCCGCTGTCACGTTGCGCAGCCCTTCGCTGTAGATCGCTTCCGCAAGGACGGTCGCTGTTGTCGTTCCATCTCCGGCCTTGTCGGCTGTCTTGCTGGCGACTTCTTTGACCATCTGGGCGCCCATGTTCTCATGGCGGTCTTCGAGTTCGATCTCTTTTGCGACCGTTACGCCGTCTTTTGTGATTTGAGGTGCGCCGTATTTCTTGTCGATTATGACGTTGCGTCCCTGAGGACCGAGGGTCACTTTTACGGCCGATGCCAGGGTGCGTACGCCTTTGAGGATTTTTTGACGCGCATCTTCTTTGAATTTAATGTTTTTTGGTGCCATGGTTTTTTGCTCCTGATTTTTTTATTCTTCAATGATCGCGATGATATCGTCAGCCTTGAGGATTACATACTCAACATCCTGGATCGTCACTTCCTGTGCGGAATACTTGTCCATCAGGATCGTATCGCCCGCTTTAACGGAAACGGGGAGGATCTTTCCGTCGTCCAGCCGTTTGCCTTCGCCGACAGCGACCACTTTCGCGGTTTCCTGCTTCTTTTTTGCAGTGTCAGGCAGAATGATGCCCCCTTTGAGGGTCTCTTCCTGCTCGAGTCTTTGAGCCAGGACGCGGTTGCCAAGTGGCTTCAAGGTGATTTTCTTTTCAGTTTGTTGTGCCATAGTATTTTCTCCTTATTTTTTTTTGATCCCCGCGGCTTGCATCCGGTCGATGAAGGCAGGCTGATTCATTGGGCAATGAGTTTTGTTGATTACAGAATTTTAGTAAATGGAGAGTTTTTTTGCAAGGTAAATTAGCAGTCTCGATGTGTTATTGCTAATAGCGACAAATAATTATTTTAATCCCTTTTCTTGACTTGGAGGACCGGGTGAATTAAATTCGAAGGTTTAACGCCAAATTACAGGTTGCCTTATGACAAAAGAACGCCACGAGATCTCTCCGGACGACTGCTGGAATGTCCAAGCCCTTTATGCGGATTGGGAGGCATGGGAACGGGACATGAAAGAATGGGGCAGAGAGGACCAAAAAACGCATTGGCCGGAAATTACACAGTTTAAAGGAAACTTGGATCAAGGTCCGGACCAAGTCCGTAAGATGGCGGAAGTCTGCTTTGACCTCGAAAGGAAGCTTTCTAAACTCTATACCTATGCTCATTTGCGCCATGATGAAGATGTGGCCGACGATCGGGCTAAAACAGCCCATAGCCGCATTTCTTCATTGCTTTATGATCTCAGACAAGAAACCTCATGGATAGAGCCTGAGATTCTGCAATTGCCTGAAGCGGTGCTCAGCAAATACATGAGCGCTCCGGAGCTGCAGGACATTAAAGTGCACCTG
>DAIDLB010000236.1 GCA_027449725.1 Chlamydiota bacterium | reverse complement strand
CACCTTTTCGCCGTACTTCTCCCCGAAAAACTGCTTGATGTCGGCGCGTTTTTGCGCATCGTCGTAAGACAGCTCGTAGGTTTTTACAGGTGCGTTTTCCCGGATCTTTCCGTTAACGAGGTCTTCGATCGCGCGCAGCTCCTGCACGGAGACTCCTTTATGATGGTTGAAGTCGAAACGGAGGCGCTTGTCATCGACGAGGGAGCCAGCTTGCTTGATGTGCGTCCCGAGCACTTGCTGGAGCGCCCAATGGAGGAGGTGGGTCGCCGTGTGGTTGTTTTGGATCTCTTTTCTTCTCTCGGCGTCTACCGCGGCCTGAAGCGTATCGCCTTTTTTAAGAGAACCTTTTGCCATTCGGCCCAGGTGGGCGATCACGCCTGGATAGGGAGAGATCGTATCTTCGACGAGAAAGAGATTGCCTCCTTTCGAGATTTGACCGGTGTCGCCGACCTGACCGCCCATTTCCGCATAGAAGGGGGTTTTCGTTAAAATCAGCATCCCTTCGTCGCCCTCTTTGATCTCATCGGAAAAACTGTTCCCGAGCACAATGCCCGAAAGACCCGCTTCCGAAGAGACGCTCTGGTAGCCGACGAATTCGGCCGGCTTGTGGGTGCGGGTAAAATCAGAGAAAAAGTTCTGGTCGAACTCTTGGGCCGCGACTTTGCGCGCCCTGCGCGATTTTTCTTTCGCCTCTTCGTCAAGCTCTTCGAATCGCTTGAGATCGACGTCGAGATGCTCGTCTTTCGCGATGAGGAGGATCTCTTCCAGAGGAAATCCGTAGGTGTCCTTGAGCTTGAAGGCGTCGTCGCCAGAAATTTTAGCCGAGGAACGGGAGGTTTCGATGACTTGGCCCAAGAGCTGGCCGCCTCTTTGGAGAGTGCGGAGGAACGACTCCTCTTCCAGCGTCAAAATTTCTCCGATCCTTGTTTTCGACGCTTTGAGCTCGGGAAAATCGTCGCCCATGCAGGAAACGAGCCTTGGCAGTACGTCGGCGAGGAAGGGGCGGTTGAGTCCCAGCATGCGGCCGTAGCGGACAGCGCGGCGGAGGATCTTCCGCAGCACATAGCCCCTGTCGGTATTGCTCGGCTGGACGCCGTCGGCAATCGCAAACGAGAGGGAGCGGATATGGTCGGCGATGACGTGGAACGCCGGCGCGAGAGAGAGGTCCTTTTCGTCATAGCGGATGCTCGCGAGCCCTTCGACCTCGGCGATGAGGGCGCGGAGGATATCGGTTGCAAAGACGTTGTCTGCGCCGATTTTGATGGAGGCGACCCTTTCTAGGCCGGCGCCGGTGTCGATCGATTGTTTAGGCAGCGGGTCGAGCTGGCCGGAGGCGGAGCGCATGAACTGCATGAAAACGAGGTTCCAAAATTCAAAGTACCGCTCGCCGCTGGCATCTTCATAGGGGTTTTTCGCCGATCCAAACGCTTCGCCGCGGTCGTAGAGGAGCTCCGAGCAGGGGCCGCAAGGGCCGGTGTCGCCCATGGCCCAAAAGTTTTCTTTTTCGCCGAAACGGACGATCCGTTTGGGGGAGATATGTTTTTCCCAAAGAGCAAAGGCTTCGTCGTCGTCTTTGTAGACAGATACCCAGATCTTGTCGGGATCGAAGCCAAAGACGTGCGTTGCTACGTCCCAGGCATAGCCGATCGCCTCTTTCTTAAAATAGTCGCCAAAGGAAAAATTACCGAGCATCTCGAAGAAGGTCAAATGGCGGGACGTATGGCCGACGTTGTCGAGGTCGTTGTGCTTACCGCCGACGCGGATGCATTTTTGGGTCGTCGTCGCCCTGGTGTAGTCTCGCTTGGAATGGCCGAGGAAGACATCTTTGAACTGGTTCATCCCCGCGTTTGTGAAGAGGAGCGTTGGGTCGTCCAGGGGAGCGACGGGGGAGGAGGGAACGATCGTATGTCCCTGCGATTTAAAATATTGTAGAAATTTGCGCCTAAGTTCCTGTGAAATCATATCGACCTAGCTTGAGTGAATGCTCCAAGTTTATGCGATCGTCTCTTTAAGCTTGAAGGATTTTCTGAATGAGGCGTACCATTGACGGCTCAATTTCGCATGGAGGAGTCAGTTATGCAATCTACAGTCACGATCAGCACCCTGCCGGGGGCATCCTATCCTCT
>DAIDLB010000235.1 GCA_027449725.1 Chlamydiota bacterium | reverse complement strand
GAAGCCCCTTAGAGAATGAGGGGAACAGAGTCTGTGAGATCTGACGGGCCGAAGAATTGGATGGGGCCGGGCATGCGGTAGGCGTCGTCCAGTTTCCAGGCGTCGCGTTCGCGAGCGAAGCGGCCATAGGCAGGGCTTTGGAGGTCGACGAGGGTTTTGGCGATGACGGCTTTTTCTTTGCCGGAGCGGGTTTCAAAGTGCATGAGGGAGGCTATGGGGACGGCGGTGGGTTCCCATTCCGATGGGGAGCGGTTGAGGCGGCGGATGGCGAGGATGACGCCGGTGGCTTTTTCGCGGGCGGCGAGGGCTGCAAGCTTGCCGAGAGCGTAGCAGTAGTTGGCGTCGAAGTTTGTGGGGAGGCAGGATCGGCCTTCGTAGCCGAAGAAGTGGGCGGCGGTGGAGATGTTGATTTGTTTGAGGACGAGCTCGAGGAGGAACTGCTCGGTTTCGATTTTAGAGACCTGGATGTTGCCGTGGGGGTCGCGCTCGAAGAGGAGCTGCTTTTGGATCTTTTCGGGGAGGGAGAAGAAGAGGGCGCGATGCTCGTCGCCAAGATTGTCGAGGGCGAGCTCGGGTTTGGATTCTTTGGCCAGGAGCTGGTTGAGGAGCGAGATGAGGCTTCGGATCTCGGGGATGAATTCGATGAGCCCTTCGGGCAGGAGAATGACGCCGTATTCTTTGCCTGTCTGTTTCCGCTGCTCGATGAGGGTGACGATTTGAGAGACAATTTGGGAGAGGCTCTGCTTTTCTTCGCCAATGAGGGTCAGGTTGGGCTGCGTCGCGAGAGCGCATTCAAGGGCGATGTGGGAGGCTGAGCGGCCCATCAGCTTGATGAAGTGATAGTACTTCTTGGTTGAGAGGGCGTCTCTTTCAATGTTGCCGATCATCTCGGCATAGGTCTTGCAGGCGCTGTCGAAGCCGAAGGAGATCTCAATCTCGGAGCTGCGGAGGTCTCCGTCGATGGTTTTTGGGACGCCGATGACGGAGAGAGGGAGGATTTCGGCGAGGAAGGCCGCGTTGGTGTTCGAGTCGTCGCCGCCGATGATGATGAGGGCGTCGAGGCCGCTGGTTGCTTTGGCTGCGGCTTCGAAGTGCTCGGGTGTTTCAATCTTGACGCGGCTCGAGCCGATGAGGTCGAAGCCGCCCTGATTGCGCACCGAGCCGATGTCGGAGGCGGTGAGGATTTTGCGCCGGTTTTCAATCAGGCCTTTGGGTCCGTCGAGGAAGCCAATAAGGGTTGATTCAGGATGGATTTGGGCGAGGCCGTCAAAGAGTCCGGCGAGGACGTTGTGCCCGCCGGGGGCTGGCCCTCCGGAAAAGAGGACGCCGACAGTCAGCTTGCGCCCGGGCTGCTCCGCTTCTTGTTGGATCGCGAGCCTGCGTGCAGAATGAGTTTTAGGGAAAAGCTTGGCTATGGGCTCGGGAAGAGCGGAGGCAGCTCCCGGAACGAGGATCGCGCGGGACAGGTCTTCCAAGATGGGGGGGATCGCCGGCTTGTAGGCAAGGCGCTTTTCCTGCAGAAAACTGAGCATCCGACCCCCTCTTTGTCAAGGAACTACTTTGCCCTATCGAAGGGTCCAAAAGCAAGGATGAGCTATAGAAACTTGCTCTATAACTCATGTTTCGTCAGAAATATGAGTTATAGAACGGGATTCAATGGCTCATGCCCAAGAGCGGATAGACGCATCCAGACAAACAACTTTTAGGAAAGAAGGGATACAGCACACCTGCTTCTTGACAGCCAATCAGGAATCCCCCCATCTTTTCGCAGCGTTCTTGAGAATTAGCCCTTCCAACACTGCTTTGGCTATCTTCTTTTCTTCTGGACTGAACTGCTTGACCATATCAAACTGCAAGCGCAGATCTTCATCAGGATCGCGCTCTCCCTTCCCAAAAATGAGGCTATCAGTTGTCACACCCAGCACAACAGCCAAATTACGGATGACATCTAAGGTGGGTTGTGATTTGCCGGTTTCATATCTTTGGATCTGCACCACATGCATTTTGATCCTGTCAGCCAACTCACGCTGACTGAATTTTCTTTCTTTTCTAAGAGCTGCAAGCCGCTTGCCAAAGTCCATATACCTTTGAAGAAATTCCACACTGAGAATTGGTGACAATACATCAAAAAATCTTTGCGGTACACTCTCTGGAAATAGGAGTGGTTGAACATTCAGCTAAAGCAATTTTTAAGGTTGACCTTCTCTGGAAGGATTTGATAAGCTATCTGGCAATATGGCATTCTTTAAGAAAAAAACAGCAGAGGCGAAGCCGGTCAAGGCGCGCTCCCTGCACGAGATAGTGAGTGAGCGGGTGTTGACTGCCGAAGGGTGGCAGAGGCGAGCAGCAGCTCATGTAGACAAGAAGATCAAGAAGAAGTAGTTTTCGGGGTTTCTCCCATCAGTTCCAGAGCCAATTTTCTGTAGTCGAGCGAGCCGTTGCAGGCGGAGTCATAGTGCGTGATCGGCTTCAGGTGAAGCGGCGCTTCTGCGAGGCGGATGTTCTCCCTGATGACCGATTGGCATACTTTCCCTTCGAATCGGGCGCGGAGCTGGTCGAGCACTTCTTTGGAGTGCTTTGTCCGGAAGTCTACGCGGCAAGGGAGGATGCCGGTGATTTCAAGATCAGGGTTGAGCCGCTGCTTGACGAGACTGATCGTCTTGAGGAGCTGGACGAGGCCGTGAAGCGCCATGACGTGCGCCTCGACGGGGACGAGCACTTCATTGGCCGTCGTCAGGGCGTTGAGGGAGAGGATGCCAAGCGTCGGCGGACAGTCGATGAGGAGGTAGTCCCACGGTTTTTGCTGGAGGCGGAAAAGCTTGTTTTTCAGGATCGTCTCCGAGGCGACTTCGTTGGCAAGCGCTTTTTCAACTCCAGCGAGGAGAGGTGAAGAAGGAACCAGATCGAGGCTGTCTACGGAACTCTTTTCAATCGCGGTCTCGAGGCCGGCCTCGCCTGTGAGGACGTCGTAGAGGGCCTTCCCCTTTTCTTTGAGTCCATACCACATCGAGGCGGAGGCTTGCGGGTCGAGATCGATCAGCAGCACTTTTTTCCCCGCTTCCGCCAGCGTGGCGGCCAGGTTCACCGCGGTCGTCGTCTTTCCAGACCCGCCCTTCTGATTGACAATCGCTATGGTTCGCATGCAAGCTCCCTCAATTTAATCTATCTATAGCTCAGTGAGGAGACGAGTGACAAGGGAAAATTTACATATAGGGTTGTGGTTTTTACTTTCAAGGAACAGCCTCAATCTGGTATAACTAGATCGCAACAAAAACGGAATTATCTATGCGCGGCATCAATTTAAAAGGCAAAAAGGCATTTATCGCAGGAATTGGCGACGACCACGGCTTCGGCTGGGTGATCGCCAAAGCGCTCCATGAAGCGGGCGCGGAGATCCTGATCGGCACATGGGCCCCTATCGTAAAAATTTTTACCACCTCCTGGAAGGCGGGCAAATTTGACGAGTCGAGGAAGCTCGAAAACGGCGGCATGCTGGAGTACAGCAAACTCTATCCGATCGACGCGGCTTTCGACCGTCCGGAAGACGTGCCGGCTGCGGTTCGTGAAAACAAGCGGTATGCCGAGCTGAGCCACTACACCGTTTCAGAAGTGGCGGAGCAGGTAAAGAAAGATTTTGGCGAAATCGATATCCTCGTCCACTCCCTGGCCAATGCCCCAGAGGTTACGAAGAGCCTTCTCGACACCTCGCGCCAAGGCTATCTGGCGGCGATGAGCGCTTCTTCATACTCATTCGTAAGCCTCCTCTCCCACTTCGGACCCATCCTCTCAAAAGATGCGGCGGTATTGACCCTCAGCTATATCGCTTCCATGCGGGCGATCCCGGGCTACGGCGGCGGGATGAGTTCGGCCAAAGCAGCGCTCGAGAGCGATACGAGAACGCTGGCCTGGGAAGCCGGGCGCAAGTGGGGCGTCCGCGTCAACGCGATCTCTGCAGGGCCGCATAAGAGCCGTGCAGCCAAAGCGATCGGCATGATCGAAGACATGATCTCCTACTCGAAAGCAAACGCTCCGCTGAAAGAAAAAGACCTCGATTCGGAAGAAGTGGCCAATGCGGCACTGTTCCTCCTCTCCCCTCTCGCCTCGGCGATCACCGGAGAGGTTCTCTACGTCGATAACGGCCTCCACGCCATGGGGATGTCGGTCGACAGCCTCTCTTTGCAAAAAAACCCGATCTATCAGGAAGCGTCCGCAACCTGCTGATTTTTAACCCCCTTTTTGAATATAAGAGGGGGGTTATTATTTCAAAATCATTTTTATCTTTACTTTATAATTTCTTTGTTATAAACTAGAAATACTATCATCAAAACAAGGAAATAAAAATGCCAAGACCAATTACTAGTAATGACAGTCCGCTTCCTATAACACAACCTGAAGCTAATAAAAAAGCACTTATCCTCACGAGCGTCGCAGGTGGCGCTGTTTTGGGAGCCGTCGCTGGCGTAGCCTTTGGCCCCATCGGCATTCTGGCAGGAGCAGTCGCCGGTGCAGTAGTTGGAGCTTTTGCCGCCCTGGCAACCTTTGCGATTAACGCCCTGATGGATCGAGCATCAAAGAAGCAAGTTGAACCAATACAAATTCAGGCTGTCCCAAATCTACCGCAGTCTAATGCGAAAGAAAATGCGGCAAAAATATTATCCGTTCTTGAGTCCAGACTAGCTGAGGTGACGGAATTTGAGGGATTGGGAAGAGTTAATGGAAATAACGCCAATATCAACAAACTGGTTGCTGGTGAAAACGTTCCGGAGGCCTCTGTTAACGATCTTTTCCTTGCTCTGAAGCGCATTTTTAATACCGATGTTTCCATTCTTCAAGACAACCTTAAAAGGTCTGATTATGCTCGCATTCAAAACCTAATTGACGATAAAAACCCCAGCGCCGTAGCTGAAATCGTCAAATTATTAAATCCTGAAAATGCCTCGCTGACAGTTCGCTATATTCGATTATTAAATGAAATAGCTAAAAATGCAGAAAACAACAAATTGACATCTTACGCTTTAAACCTATCTGGCTTTAACATGCAGATAACCAGAACATTGTCACCCAACGATCAGATAAGCACTATTGGTGATGAAAAAGAAAAGTCTCCTAAACCAGACGAGGGCCCGGATGTTATTGCTGAAAAAGCGTCCAAGCCAAGAGTTGGGGCCTTTATCATCGAAAATGCTGATGCTATTGTTCTCGCGACAGAGAAGTCTGCGGCGGAAAATAGATTGAATGAACTAAGTAAGCAAGCCTATAGACTCTAATGTAATGAGGGCCGCGCAACTCTTGTGCGGCTCATTTTATTTCCACCAGATCTGAAAAAAGCCAGTAACTCGACAGGAATCCGGTTTTTCTTTTTAGAAGGCCCTGACCGTCACAAATTCATATCGTGACTGCGACTATGAGGTTTTTGGGTATCGGGTACGCCCTGAACGTTGACGGTAGCCGGACTTGAACCAGCGACAGGCGGATTATGATTCCGCTGCTCTACCAACTGAGCTATACCGCCAGATGAAAATTAGCGGGGGTAGGACTCGAACCTACGACCTTTGGGTTATGAGCCCAACGAGCTAACCACTGCTCCACCCCGCGATGGGTAAGATGCGTCAAATCGTACCATGACAAGCGATTTATTCTCAACTTTTCTGCTTTCTCCTCTGAAAAAAGTGTTTTTCAAAAAATCTTTACACATATTTTTCGAGGTCTGTAGTGTGCCGAATAGGAGCAAAACCGATGGAAACCGGCGCAGATCTGAAGGCGTGGAGAAAGAAGGTCTCTTTTTTCATCCTCATGCTGATCACCATGATCGACTACATCGGCATCGGCTTTGTCTACCCAATCTTCTCCCATCTTCTCTTCCGCCCCGACTCCCCTCTTCTCTCTCCAAACGCCTCTGACATGCAGCGGGGATTTTATCTCGGCCTCCTCCTCTCGCTCCTCTCCTTCTCGCAGTTCCTCTTCGGGCCGATCCTGGGAAAGATCTCGGATCGGATCGGACGGAAAAAAGTGCTTCTCGCCAGCCTCTCGATCGGCACCGCCGGCTATCTCCTCTCGCTTCTCGGCATCTTCGGCATGAACATCCTCCTCCTCCTCATCTCGCGCATCGCCGTCGGCGCCTCCGCAGGCAACACCGCCGTCGTCCAGGCCGCCATCGCCGACCTCAGCCTTCCGGAAGAGAAGTCGAAAACCTTTGGCCTCTTCAACATGTCCCTTGGCATCGGCCTCGCCCTCGGCCCCGTTCTCGGCGGCATCTTCTCCAGCCCCACCCTCTTTCATGAGAGCGCGGCCACCCTCCCCTTTTGGATCGCCGCCCTCTCTTGCGCCGTCAGCTTCCTCCTCATCGCCATCTTCTTTCCCGAAACAAACCAAAGCTCTTCTCAGGAAAGGGCCAGCCTCCTAAGCGCGGTCCACGACCTGAAAAAGGCCTTTCACATGAAGGGGATCCGGATCCTCATGCTTTCGATCTTCCTCTTTGTCTTCGGCTGGTCGTACTATTTCGAATTCGTCTCCATCTACCTCATCAACCAGTTCGACTTCCACGCCGAGCATATCGGCTACTTCTACGGCTATTCCGCCCTCTGGTACGCCTTCAGCACAGGCGTCCTCATCCTCCCCGCCCTCAAAAGATTTCGCTCCGAGCAGGTGCTCTTCTTCGCCCTCGCTCTCGCCGGAGGCTATATCTTCCTCTTCCTCGCGATCGAAAACAGCCTCCTTCTCTGGGTCTATCTCCCCCTCCTAATCTACCTGGTCTCGCTCGTCTTCCCCACAGCAACGGCGATGGTCTCCAACTGGGCCAGCAAAGAGAGGCAAGGCGAAGTGCTTGGGATCTTTCAGTCGGTGCAGTCTCTCGGATGGACAATCGCGCCCCTCCTCTCAGGCTCTCTCATCGGGATCTATCACAAAATGCCCGTCTTGATGGGAGGCGGATTCATCCTCGTCGCCGGACTCATCTACGGCTACTTTCACAAAAAAGAACTGTTCGGAAAAAATTGAAACAATCTTGGGGGACTCCGTCCCCCA
>DAIDLB010000234.1 GCA_027449725.1 Chlamydiota bacterium | reverse complement strand
GCCGTGGCAGCGGGTCCACCCTTCGATTTCAGCTCTGTTTTTATCTTGAATAAGGACGGCTCCATGAGCATAGAGCTGCGAAATGCCGAATCCCCTGGCGTCGGAGAGCGGCGCTGTCTGTGGCCCCAACGCAGAGATCCGCACATCGTTAAAGCGCATCGAGCCAAGAGCGCTGTTCCACCCGGTCAATGTGAGCGCAATGTCGGAGCTTGCGAGCAGTCCCAAATAAGGGTCGGCGGCAATTTCCATTCCGGACTGATCGTCCGTTTCAAAGAACGCATCTTCGCGGATGTAGAGACGCCTTGCAGCGCCTTCAAACTTGGAAGCCCAGGCCTCTGCCCTTTTTGCCTCTTCGACAAGACCGAGTTCCTGCCAGTGAATGGCAAGCTCTTCGGCAATGGAGATCGGCAAATGGGAATCAATGTATTTTCGATCCTCCGCCATTGCAGCGGGAGCGCCGCTTGGGAGCAGTCTCGGGATGACGGGAGGAGTATTGAGATTCAGCCGAAGCGATAGGAGCGCGGCGGCTGCGATCGAGGGCTGATAGCTTTTTGCATAAGGATAACGAAGCGCGTGCTCGATCCGGTCTCTAGAAGCATTTGGATCAAGTAGAAGCGAGCGGCAAAACCGATAATGTTCGAGCGGACTTTGGATGGTTATCCGCTCGAAAGAATGTGGGCCAAGAAATGCCGCCGAAGCCATCGACTACTTTACAGAGATGAGCTTGCGCATTTTTTTTCCGGGCGTAAATTTTACGGCCTTACGCGCGGGGATCACGATGGGCACTGCAGCATTTTTTGGATTGCGACCGATTTTTTGTTTCCGCTCAACCACTTCAAATACACCGAAATCGCGAAACTCCAGGCGGTCTCCATTAGAGAGCGTATCTGTCATTGCATCGAGAAAAGCCTGAATCACGTTTCTCACATCGTTGGGATGCATTCCCCTCGTCTGAGATATGTTGTGAATCAGTTTTTTTTTGGTAATTGTCGCCATATCCGGGCTCCTTCTGTTCATTTTATACCTCTTGGTTCCCAACTGTTCGCACGCCTCATCGGGCGCATGTGAACTCTTGCATGTCAAGGGTTTCACGAGTTCAACATACTGATTGGGAGTTATTTTTCAAAATAATTATTTACAGCTCGTATGAGAAATCTCTTTTTTTTCCCTGCGCTGAGAAGGAGATAGGCTCCTTCAAGCAGGTCGGGCGTTGAGACCACATAGGCTGGATCTGTCAAACGTACATTGTTCATGTAGGCGCCGCCATTTTTAATCAGCTTCACCGCTTCCGATTTGCTGGCTGCGAGATTCGCCTTCACAAACAGATCAACGATTTTCACGCCGACTACCTGATCTTGCCCCATCTCTTCCTGCGGCATCTCGGAGAGCACCTCGAGGCTCAAAGCCGCATCCGCGCCCGGAGCCATCCCTTCCGTCACCTTCAAAGCGGCCTGCAGTCCCTCTTCTCCGTGAACAAACCGCGTCACTTCTTCGGCGAGTCGCCGCTGCGCGCTGTTCGGCTCTTCGGCCATCTTCTTCTCAATCTTGCGGATCTCTTCCATCTCGAGAAACGTGAGCATGCAAAGGAGGCGGACGACGTCTGCATCGGGGACGCGAACGAGGTACTGATAAAAATGGTAGGGGGATAATTTATCGGCTGAGAGCCAAACCGCTCCTTCTTCCGATTTCCCGAATTTTTTCCCGTCGCTCCGAACGATGAGCGGATGGGTCAATCCAAAGATCTGTTCGCCGCCGACCTTCCGGTTGTATTCGGTGCCGGCCGTGATGTTGCCCCACTGGTCCGAGCCGCCGATCTCGACGGTGACGCCATGCACTCTCTTGAGATAGGCAAAATCATAGCCCTGCAAAATCTGATAGGAAAATTCGGTGAAGCTCAAACCCTCTTCCGACTGGAGCCTGGCTTTAACGCTTTCTTTCGCGAGCATTGGCCCTACGCGAAAGAGCTTGCCGACGTCCCGCAAAAAATCGATCAGGGTAAACTTGGAAAACCAGTCATCGTTGTTCACGATAAGAGCGCCCTTCAAAATCTCCTCGAAAAACGAGCGGAGCGAGCGGACGTTTTGGGCAAGCGCCTCTTCATTGAGAAGAGGCCTCTCATGGCTTTTTCCGGAAGGGTCACCGATCCGGCCGGTCGCGCCGCCGAGGACGACGACCGGCGTATGGCCGCAGCGCTTCATCCATTCGAGGGCGACAATGCCGACCAGGCTGCCGAGATGGAGGCTGTCTGCAGTGGGATCGAATCCGACATAGACCTTTCTCGGTCGGCCGAGATGTTCGCGCAGATCGGGACTTGTCATCTGTTCGATGAAGCCCCTTTCTTCTAAACAATCGATCACATTTTTCATGAGATACCCCCTAGAACATCCGAGAGTACCCGATCGAGCTATTTCTTACAACTCATTAAGAGACAGTCGGCTCCACTGGGCGGATGGCGGCGCCTAAAAAATGCATCTCTTCGTGCAATTTTTGAGCGATCGCCGTGACCCTCTGGCTGATCCGCGCTGCGTTCTGGTTCTCGTCGAAAAGAGAGATGTTCTTTTCTTTGAGAGGAACTCGGACATGGGCATGCCGGGCGATCCAACGATGGATCTCGTCCGTTTTTTCCTGCAGAGCTTCGGGAGTGATTTTCTTTTCGACGTCATCCCAATGTTTTTGGAGTTTTTCACGCGCTTTTCGAGTCTTTATGCTTTCAGGAGCGATTCGTTTGGATGCTTGTTTGAGTGTCATAGATACCTCTCTGCGAACTGTCCATCCTACCGTTTACAGAAATATTTTTCCAGTGGAAAAGAGTCGAAAGATCGCATATATTTTTTGTCATGGAACAAGAGAAGGCAAAAAAAGCGGCGGCGGAAGCGGCGGCAAAACTGATTGAGCCAAACACGGTTGTCGGGCTCGGCACCGGTTCTACGGCCGTCTATTTTATCGAGGCCTTGGCGCGCCGCGTCGAAACCGAAGGCTTTGCAATCAAAGCAGCCGTCGCCAGCTCCCGGCGCTCCGCTGAACAGGCCCACCAGTTGGGCCTTCCGGTGAAAGACCTAGGCGACGTCTTCCAGGTCGATCTCACTGTTGACGGCGCGGATGAGATCGACCCGCAAAAGCGGATGATCAAAGGGCGCGGCGGAGCGCATGTGAGGGAAAAAATCCTCGCTTCGTCGAGCGGAGAGATGGTCGTGATTGCGGATGAAACCAAGCTCGTCGAACGCCTCGGCGTCGGCGTTTTGCCGGTCGAGATCGTAGGCTACGGCGCTCCCTCCACACGGGTGAAGGTCGAAAACCTCGGCTACCGCTCTTCCTGGAGGCAAAGCCCGGACGGCTCACTCTTTCTTACCGATAACGGCAACCTGCTCCTCGACCTCTCTTTCGAAGAGCCGCTCTCGCACCCGGAAGAAGTGCATGAAGAGCTGATCCACATTCCCGGCGTCGTCGACACCGGCTTTTTCTTCCAGATCGCAGGCCGCATCCTGATCGGCAGACCTAACGGCACTGTCGAGATCCGCTAGATCCGAGCGTTGCCTATTTGGACGCTGTGTCAGCAAAAGCAAAAAAACACTTGACACCGATCGCAAACATCAATAACGATTAAACCTTTATGACATTACTGAAATCCGATCTCACGCAAAAAGAAGCTGACCGGCTCTTAAGGCTAGAAAAATGTCGCATAGACGACACGCCTTATCAATTTCCGACTAAAGGCCAATCGTTAAGAATTCCTCTTCGATCCAAATCGGGAAACGAGGAATTCAGTCTGGATCTCTATCGAGGAATACTTGCCATGGGCAAAACAATGTTCCAGACAAGAGCCAAAAAGACAGTGATTTTAGCAAGATTGGATATCGGAGGCCCTCCGCATCGAAACCCGGATGGAAAAGAAATCCTCTCCCCTCACCTTCATCTTTATCGAGAAGGACACGACGATGACTGGGCCTATCCATTGCCTCGGGAATTCCATAACCCTAGATAGTGTAGTCACGAGACAAAAAATTCTTTGAACGTGTTATCCTTTTGCGCTCACAATGCGGAAGGACATATGGAAGCGCATAGAAGGCACGATATTTCCGATAGGATTTGGGATTTACTCAAGCCACACTTGCCGGGCCGAAAGGGGGTTTGGGGCGGGATAGCACGAGACAACAGGAATTTTATCAACGCAGTATTCTGGATATTACGAACAGGGGCTCCATGGAGGGATTTGCCCTCTGACTACGGAGGTTGGTCGAATACTCATCGCCGGTTTATTCGATGGCGTAA
>DAIDLB010000233.1 GCA_027449725.1 Chlamydiota bacterium | reverse complement strand
GAAGGCGGGGGAGGACGGCGAAGACTGACGGAGTATAGCCTGCTCTTGCCGGCGGCTCTCCTGCGGCGAGGCCGATTTCGCGCAGCGCCCTCGCAAATCGGGTGACCGAGTCCATCATCAGGATGACCGATTTGCCCTGATCGCGGAAGTATTCGGCGATCGCCGTCCCGACGTAGCCGGCGTTGAGGCGCATCTGCGCAGCCTGATCCGATGTCGAAACGATGATGACGGAGCGCTTCAACCCCTCTTCGCCGAGGTCATGGACGAGAAACTCTCTAACCTCGCGGCCCCTCTCGCCGATGAGCGAGATGACGTTGACGTCGGCGACGGCGTTCCTCGCGATCATGCCGAGGAGCGTCGATTTACCGACGCCGGCCGCTGCGAAGATGCCGACTCTCTGCCCTTTGCCGCAGGTCAGGACGCCGTCGATCGAGCGGACGCCGACGGTGAGCGGCTTTTCGATCATCTGGCGGGTGAGCGGATCGGGCGGCGCGTTGATGACCGGATAGTTTTCTTCGGCGCGAAGGGGCCCTTTTCCGTCGATCGGCTGTCCGAGGCCGTTGAGGACGCGGCCGAGGAGCTGGGGGCCTACCTTGATGTGCATCGGCAGACGCATCGGGATCACTTCGGAAGAGGGCCCGATCCCCTTCATGTCGCCCATCGGCGAGAGGATCACCTCGTCTTTGGTGAAACCGACGACTTCCGCGGCCAGAGGCTCTCCCGCCCGTTTGATCAGGCACATCTCTCCCATCTTGACCTGGGGGACGACAGCACGGATCAGCATTCCGATCGCTTCGGTGATCCGCCCATGGACGGTGGTCAGCTCCACATCCTCCAGATGAGACATCAGCTTATCGAAGGAAGGGTTTTGTTCCATAATTTAGAGCTGCGTATTGAGGAGTTGTGTTAATGCCGTGACGGCCTTGCCTACAAGCATCGAAGAATAATCCAGCTCCTGCTGCGCCTGGTTCATCTTTACCTGGATGCGAATCAGATCCGCGGGGTTCATCTGTTTGCCTTGGCCCTGCAGCCTCACCAGCTCCCCCTGGGCGGCGTTTATCTGTGTTTCGCCGTCGGAGAGATAGGCGAAAAGTTTGGCGAGAGGTCCCTTGTCTGTCTGGGGCGGCGGCGCCGGCGGCGTCTCGACCCCGAGCGTCTCGTTGACGCCGCGCAGGTGGGTTGCGCCGCTCGAGAGCTTGCTCTTGAGCAGGCTCTTTTGCGCGTTGGTGAGCTGCAGATTTTTTGTATTCAGTTTCGTTTGCAGGGTGCCGACACTGTCTTGGGCCACGCTGATCTGTGCTAGGACCGAGTCGAGGGACGGCTGGACGTTTTGCGCTGCATTGGCTGCCTGCGGCACTTCTGCGGGAGAGAGGCCGGGAGGAGGAGTTGTAATCCCTTGCTGCGCGCCCGAAGAGCTCTGCATGAATGATTCGAAGTCTCCCGGCGGCGCCTGGGGGGGCCCGGGGCGTCCCTGAATGGACGGTTCCCCGGGAGAAATTCGATCCGGTTTTTCGGGAGAGGAGGTCATAGGTTATTTTTTCTTGCGTTGACCTTGAACAGGAGAGGGTTCTTTTTTTATAAACGTATCGATGAAATCCAGCGCCGATCCGGAGAGTTCTTTGACCATTTTATTCTCTGAGTGGCGGATCTCCTTCAACACTTTTTCCGCTTTGGCCGTCATCGCGGGGTCAAGGCTCATGGTGATCCCCAACATCGCTTTCGCCATGTCATTATCCGGGTCGATCTCCAGCGCTTCTTCGAGCATCTTGCACGCCTTTTTCAGGTCGAGCATATGGAGATAAAGATATCCCATTCCAATTTTGGGCAGGTGATGCGTTGGATTGAGCGTCTCGGCTGCCTTAAACAGTTTGAGCGCAGCATCTTCGTCCGCCTGGTTGACGGCAATAAAGCCGGCTTCGACAAAGAGAACGAAATCTTCTTTGCATTGTTTCCAATTCCATTTTGCCATAAGTTATTTAGCTCCCTTTGAGGTTTCGGAGGATTGCTGAAAGCATGCTGTTCATGCCCGCTATCAAGTTCGATGTCGCTTCAGTGACCTGGCTCAATTGCGTCATCTGGAACTGCAATGTGAGCATTGCGGCCGGCGACATGTTTGAGGGGTTCGCATTTAGCGCACTCATCGATTGGAGCACGTTCTGTTGCATGGTGCTTACGGTCTGGGTCATCCCGGTTACACTTGATCCAAAGCTGGCGGCCTCAGTCATATTGTCTCTTCCTTTTTTTATTGGTTGGCTTTCTTCAGGACTTTTTGCAGCGCTGTGTATCCATGCAGCAGGATGCCCAAAGTGTCAAAGTCTTTTTCATCAACTCCGCTTCTCAGCGCAGTTTTGATCTCGTGCATTCGGTCTGCGGCGTCCCCGATCAGTTTCTTGGCCTTGGAAGGCTGCTCTTTCATTTCGATTTCCAGGTCAAATTGAAACTTCTCTCTTTTGGAGCCTTGGTCCTTTTTCATTCCGTACATTCACTATCTCCTTTCCGTCTCTTTTCAACGGGTAAAACTGATTCTATACTTCAAACCATCTTTTTCAAGAAAAATCGTATCTGATCCAATAGAAGTGATACTCATTCCATCAATGCTTTGTCCGATTGTATAGATCCGTCCATTGATAATGGCGCTATAGCCTTTTGCATCGTGCAGTGCCGTTCCCGTTACTGCATATTGTTTCGTTATGTCTGTGCCGCCGCTCTGTCCGCTAACGGAGGTGGCGAAGCTTCGAACGGAGCGGACGCCTTGCAATTTGTTGATGTGAGAGATGGCTTTTTCCAGTGCGGAGTCGTGGCTCGCCGGATAGGAGCCGGTCAGAAGTACATTCCCATTTGCCACCTGGGAAGAGACGTTGCCGAGGCCGGATGCGATGAGCATGCTCTGAATCTGGATGCGGAGCAAGTCTTCTACGACGATTCGGTTTTGGAGCTGATCGACGTAAGGAAAATTGATGACCAGATACTCGGCCGCCAGCGCCGCTTCTTCGGCGGTTTTCACATAGCCCTGGGCAATGAAACGGCCGGGTTCGGCGGCGGCGATCGAGATCCCTTGCCACTCGGAGTGGGCGCTCAGGATTTCGTTCATCGCCTTCGAGACGCCTTCGTCGACGACGATATTGTTTTCCATCGCAGCGATGTCGTGGATCTGCTGCAGGTTGAAGAGGAGCTCCTGAAAGTCTACATTTGTTAGAACATGCCCTGCCAAAAAGAGCTTTTGGGCGTCCGGATTGTAGGCATAGTGGACGGCGGGATAGGGGGCGAGCGCCTCCTGGATGGCGTCATGGGGGAGTTTGACCGCCAGTTCGATGTTTTCCGATTTGAAGAGGGAGAAAAAGCTGATGAAGACGATGAGGAAGACCGCTGCGGCTGCGCCGGCGAGGACGAGGTGCTTCGACGGAATTTTTTCCTGCTTCCAGTCGATCTCCCGCGGCTCTTCTTCGATTGCTGCTGCCTCCGGTTTTTCTTCTACAGGGAGAGCGGCCGCTTTTTCAGCTGTGCTGACCGATTCATAAGCTGGAATGGCTGGAGAAAAGATCGTCTCTTGCGCCGCTTCCCGATCGATGATGAGAAAGACGGTCGTCCCCATCGCGATGAGATCCTGAGAAGTGACGATCTTTTTTTCCGTGATCGGTGAGCCATTGATGATCGTCGAATTTTTTGATCCGAGATCTTCCAGGTCGATGATGCCGCTCTCCGAGACGCTCAAACGGGCGTGGCTGCGCGAAACGCTGAGGTCTTGAAAGACGATGTCGCAGCTGCTCGAATCTTTTCCGAGGAGGTAGCTTCTTCCCTTTTCGAGGCCGATTTCGGCGCCGGCGTTCGGCCCGCCGATCACCTTGAGGACAAGGGGCGTCTCCGCAAGGAGGTTGAACGGCATCTCGGATTCCGCTTCGATGTCTTCGAAGATGGTGTCGTAGGCGCTCTTGGCGGCCCTCGGCTCCTCGCTTTCGACCGGCGCGGCGGTCTCCAGCGGTTCGGGCTCGGGAGGCAGCTCAGGCTCTTCAAGGTCTCCGAAAATATTGTCGTAGCCTCCGGACGCTTTTTGAGGCGGAGCTTCTTTAGATGCGGGCGCTGCCTCATCGGAAAAGACGAAGATGTTTTCGCCGATTTTGATTTTGTCTCCCGCTCTTAAGGGGACATTCGGCTGGATCGGCTCGTCGTTGATGAGCGTGGGGCTCGTGCGGCTGATATTTTTTAGAAAAAACTCGTCGCCGCTTTTTGTGATGCGCACATGTTTGCGCGATACGGTCGCATCCTCGGCCAAAAGATCGGCTTCATCGGGATCTCTTCCGACGATCCACTCTTCGCCGTCTTCCAGATCCAGGACAAGTCCTTTGAGGGGGCCTTCTTGTGCAATCAGATGGGGCATGGATTATGTTTCCTTGAACTTTGCCGTTTCTTCGCGCCAGTAGAGTACATAATTGACAAAGTCTTCAACGCTTTCCTTGAAAGTCTGATAGTCCATCTCATACGCAAATCCGTGAGACAGTGTCAAGAAATTCTCGTCTGCATCCATCCCGATCCTCGCGCCTCCCGTTCCCTGCCCGAGAAAGTTGGCGCGCATGAGATAGATGTAGAGTTCTTCCCGTTTTTTAATTGCGATGGGAGCTACTTTGGCATGAAGCGAAAATCCGGGCGAGAGATCGCGGAGATCGATAGTGAGTTCGGAGTTGATCGGAAGCGCTGCCATTTTTTCCGCGTCGAATTTTGGACAGGGAACCGATAGGTCAACGCAGAGTTGCTCCAGGAGCTGTTTCAGTGTCATTGTTGGATTCCACCCTCAAGCCAATTATTCCTCGACGAGGAAAATCAAACAAGGGAAAGGAATGTCTTACACTTGACTTTGTTCATTTTTTGACGTGGCTTCCTCCGGATCTGTCCGCAAAAAAATGTACAAAGTCGAGGTTCACAATCACAGAAGAGGACAAACAGGCCATCGATAAGGAACGTTTCAGATGTTCGGATCAAAACGTTTGTCGCCGATTACATGCGTTGTACTTGAAAAGCATAGGAAAATCTCATCAGGAAATTTAAAGGGCAGTTGGAGCTGCAAGCTCCGGGTGCGAGCGCATCCGGAGTTAACCTTGCCGGTAATGCTCCGGGCAACAGCCTTGACCCGAGCAAGCTTTCATTTAAGGATCAATTCGAACAAGCGCGAGATATAACCGAAAGTTGTGGATGAGGGAATAAAGAGAGCGTATCCTCTGGAATTTTTCTGACAGGAAAAAATCCAACCAAAAGGAGTACGCTCATGAAAAAATTTGCCCTTCCAGAAGATAAAAATCCATCTGATATCT